>CASBQA010000019.1 GCA_949127635.1 Nostocales cyanobacterium PMM_0069
CATTAAAAGCGTCGCAGTATTACCCCGAAAACGCAAACCAACCAAACCAACTCGCAGTTCTCAAAGAAAACGTCTTGATAGCAAAAGTAAGCGAGGACAGCTTAAGTCCATAAGAGGACAGATTGAAGATTAAAACGGGAGCATTTCATTTTTGTAAAAACACGCCTGCCCTAGCGAATGGAATTCGCGGCTATACAAACAAAACCCACCTCCGTGGGTTTCAAATTATTCGAGTCCGCGCAGGCGGACTTCGTTTGTGTAGCCGCGATTTCTAATCGCCTGGTAGATTTGCTATTGGTGGTAAATCTGCGGTCGGTTCAACAACAATCATGAGCATTTTCTTCAAATCTTAATTTTGAGTTTTTGATATAGTCTTCATCAATTTCAAAAGCTAACCAGCGTCTTTGTAAGCTTTCTGCAACCCTACCTGTCATGTTTGAACCGGCGAAAGGTTCTAAAACAATATCTCCTGGTTCTGTACAAAGGTTGATGACAAACTCAGGTAACGCTTGAGGAAATCTTGCCGGATGTGGCTTAAAACCTTCTTCTTTGCAACGTCGTTGATAATAATCGTTGGAAGCAGTATTTGAGGCAGAAATTAGATTTACAGGCTGCACTAAATCTTCTTGTAAAAGAACTGGTTGCCCTATTTCTTCTTTATCTGTACTGCAACGTCCATCAATAATATTCGGGGGAATAGCTCCTCCTCTATCGTTTCCAAATTTATTGGAAATATCATGTCCTGATGGTCTGAGTTTGGGTTTATATCCATTCTTAATCAGGTTCTTCATCGCATCACTATAAGGCTTTAAAACTCTTCTATTGTTAGCTTTAGGATGTGGTTCTTTTGATAACCACCAAATTGTATTGACCGAATCTTTAACTCTTTCTCTGCGAACTGTTACCCATTCAGCGGGGGTAGGAAGTTTAGCTGGATTATACCAATATAATTCTTGTGCTAGATAAAATCCAAGTCCACCTTTTTCTTTTGCTTTGCACAGAGCAATAACTAATTCAAAGTGGTAAAGAGAACGAACTGGCATTCCTTTAATCCAACTGCCACCAATATCAATAACTAGTGAACCTGTTGGTTTAAGAATACGGTGAAACTGTGCCGCATAATCTTTAAACCATTCTACATATTCGTCGGCATCAACGTTTCCATATTCTTTTTTCCGAACCAGTGCAAATGGTGGAGACGTGCAAATCAAGTCGATACTTTCGCTACTGATATTTGACATTAATTCCAGGCTGTTTCCCAAATAAGCAGCACCAAATTTTGTTTTGTAATAAGGTTCGCAATCAAGTTTCATATTAAAGTATTTAGTTTGTAAATATGCATTATCCAGAACCATTGTAGACGCGATTAATCGCGTCTCTACAAGGGTTTTGGGCGAAACTAAACTTTCATATCCAAGGTACGCACCAAGAAAGCCCACTTATCTGCTGCTTCTTCGATAATTTTAGTTGTAGGTTTACCTGCACCATGTCCCGCTTTCGTCTCAATTCTAATTAAAACAGGATTCTCACCTGTGTGTGCAGCTTGCAAAGCGGCGGCAAATTTGAAACTATGAGCAGGGACTACGCGATCGTCATGATCGGCTGTGGTAATCATCGTTGCTGGGTAAGCTGTACCGGGTTTAAGGTTATGCAGTGGGGAATAAGCATAAAGCGCTTTCAACTCCTCTAAATTATCCGGCGAACCATATTCAGGAACCCACGCCCAGCCGATGGTAAACTTATGAAAGCGCAACATATCCATTACTCCGACTGCTGGCAAAGCTACACCAAACAAATCGGGACGCTGAGTCATGCAAGCACCAACTAATAATCCACCATTGCTACCACCTGCGATCGCCAGCTTATCACTCTTGGTATACCCATTACCAATCAACCACTCGGCAGCAGCAATAAAGTCATCAAACACATTCTGCTTTTTCAGCTTCATTCCCCCTTGATGCCATTCTTCACCATATTCACCACCACCACGTAAATTTGGCACAGCATAAACACCACCCATTTCTAGCCATACTAACGAACTGACAGAAAAACTCGGAGTTATGGAGATATTAAAACCACCATAAGCATACAGATATGTGGGATTATTTCCATCAAGTTTAATCCCCTTTTTATAGGTGATAAACATCGGTACTTGGGTATTATCTTTGCTGCGATAGAAAACTTGTTTAGTTTCATAATCAGCAGGATTAAAATCTACCTTTGCCTGTCGGAAAACTTGACTTTTTCCGCTTACTATGTCGTAGCGATAAATAGTTGGCGGTGTGGTAAAGCTTGTGAAGCTATAAAAAGTTTCGGTATCATGACGTTTGCCGTTAAAGCCTCCCACTGAACCAAGTCCGGGTAATTCTACCTCTCTGACAAAGCTACCATTGAGGTCAAAAATCTTAACTTGGCTGTGAGCATCTTTGAGATAATCAGCAATAAACTGATTGTTAAGGATGCCGACACTTTCCAAAGTTTCCACTGCTTCGGGAATGATTTCTTGCCAAGCTGATTTCTCAGAATTTTTACTATCAATGGCAATAACTCTAGCGCGGGGTGCATCTAAATCTGTGCGAAAATAAAAGACGCTATCATCATTGTCGATAAAGCTATAATCTGCTTCAAATTCCTTAATTAGTTCGACTACTTCAGCATTTGGGTTAGTCAAATCTTTGTAGAAAAACAGATTTTTCGAGTCACTTCC
>CASBQA010000020.1 GCA_949127635.1 Nostocales cyanobacterium PMM_0069
ATAAAAACGGCTTTGATTGGCTGAATTCCCTTGATCCCCAAGTGCAAAATTTTATGTTGAACTTGGTTTTAGAAGTTGTGAAAAATTATGATGTTGATGGTATTCAAGGAGACGATCGCCTGCCAGCCTTGCCTTCTGAGGGAGGTTACGACCAATTAACTGTGCAACGCTATCACAAGGAATTTCGGAAAAATCCGCCACGAAACCCTCAGGATAAGCAATGGTTGCAATGGCGAGCAAATATTCTCACCGATTTTTTAGCACGTCTTTATCAACAAGTCAAAGCGGTAAATCCGAACCTTTTGGTGTCAATGGCTCCAAATATTCCTGATTGGGCATTGAAGGAATATCTCCAAGACTCTCCCAAATGGCTAGAACAGAAAATAGTAGATACAATCCACCCGCAGGTTTATCGCCTTGATTTCCCAAGTTACAAATCTATCATCGATCAGTTGGTAAAAAAGCAATTTGCAGGCATGTCACCGAGGTTAGCACCGGGAATTTTGATGAAGTTGGGAAATTACTTGATAAGCGCAGAATATCTGATGCAGGCAATCGAGTACAACCGCGATCGCGGTATTTCTGGAGAGGTATTCTTTTTTTACGAAGGTTTGCGAGATAATAATAACGCTCTCGCTAAGGTATTGCAAAATAATGCTTATACTGAGAATGCCTCATTTCCCTCTTTGTCGGATTTGAATAAGAGTAGTGTTGCTAACAGCAAGTCATCTTCAATATCGCAGAAGTTGCTTAACTTTTGGAGAAATATTTCGTAATGAAAGCTTCAGTCCTCGTAAGAATATTATTTAGGGCTGAAGCCGATAACTACCAAATATGTGCCGATTACTTAAAATTTGATGCTATCACTTTATCGGCAGTTAAGTTAAATTTGTCTTGCTGTTTAAACAAATACGTTACTGTATCAGTTTCTTGAATTTTTCCGTTTTGAAGGATTCTTACATTCCCAGTTAAAACAACTTTACGTTCTTTAGGGAATACTTCAGCTTTATCTGCTGTGGCATTAATCTTCGCTGCTTTGAAATCGAACTTAACATTACCTTGCCAAATATAGACATCCGCAACTGGTTGAGTTATTGGTTTGATGGGTATCGTCGCTGATGGCTGTGTGTCTAGCTGTTGAGCGCCAACACTGTTTATAATTACAGAAAGTGAAGTTACAGTGGTTAAAGTTGCTGGCAGTAAGAAAGACAAAACAATACGCCGAATAGATAGGGAACTCATAATTAAATCTCGAAAACACTATTTTTTTCGTTTGTCAGTTGTGAATTTATCACATATCGGTAATTATATAAATGTAACTTAAGTTATATGTATAAAATATTTTTATGATAAGTATCTTATCATTATATTTACAGGTTTAATTTTCACCGTTTTTGTTGGTTATGTGAGCAAATTTAGAGGGCGATCGCATGAAATATCAATATTCTCTGCAAGATGTAATCAAAACTCTCAAACACGATTTACCAACACTTTTTCAGCAGGATATTTCCTACAACATCTATACCCAGGATATCTATTTTAGCGATCCGGTAAATAAATTTAAAGGCAAAATAAACTATCGCATTATCTTTTGGACTTTGCGATTTCACGCTCAATTATTTTTTATGCAGATTTATTTCGACCTCCATGAGGTGCATCAAGAAGCTGAAAATACTATTCTAGCAAAGTGGACGGTTAGCGGTGTTTTACGTGTTCCGTGGAAAGCGCGTATATTTTTTAATGGGTACTCTACTTACAAACTGAACTCAGATAATCTCATATATGAGCATATCGACACCTGGGATCGGAAGCCAAGTGAGATTTTGAGCCAGTTTATCCGCAAAGGAGAAAGCGGTAAAGCTTAGATTTTCACCTAATTAGTTAACTTTTACGTACTTTCAGGCTTTGGGAAAATATATATCTTAAGATTGTCTTTAGATTTGCGAAAGCAATGTTATGCTAGTAAACAGAGAACAAGCTGTAGCAGTGAGGATATATCCGATGAACTCTTCGATATTACGTCAGATTTGGCTTGTGATTGAGGAAACCCAGACCAATATTCTTTTGGGATTCAATGATGCGGAACTAACTCAGCAGTTACTAAAGCAGTTGGAAAACAAGAAATTCCTTACCAGCGAAGAAACTGGCGCCATAAGTGCTTACATTAGTTCCAGAGTCCCGCTAATTCGTGATTTAGCTTTAGCACGTACAGCATAGAATGATTTGCTCCGTTTAATTAACAGTAACAAAAATCTCATACCTGAAAATCTGCGAAACCTTACAGATTATAACTTAATGCACATCATCAGTCGTAAAAAGCTACGAAAAGTGTGCAAAAAACACGCTGATTGCTGTGAAGCACGTATGGAACTGGTACGGAATTGCCAGTAAAGCAAACTGGAGAAATTTGGTACAAGTTCAAACAGTTTATCCTCAAGCGGAAGCAGTTAGCAAATTTACAATTTTTAATATTAAAGGCAATAAATATCGTTTAATCGTTAGTATTAATTATGAGAAGCAGGTCATATACATTAAATATGTCTTGACTCATGGGGAATATGACAAAGACAACTGGAAAAATGACCCTTACTATTAACCCAGAAATTTATAGTCAATTACTATCTAAATATCAGCCTAGAATTATTAAGACAGAAGCGGAAAACGATAAATTCTTAGAGATAGTTGAAGAACTACTATCTCGTCCTAGTATCACTCCTGAAGAAGATACTTTGTTAGAATTATTTGTCAAACTGATTGAGGATTTTGAAGAGAAGCATTATCAACTTAATACTTCTACACCACATTCAAGACTTCTTCATTTGATGGAAGCTAGAGGTTTGTCAGAAGCTGATTTAGTCGCAATTCTTGGTTCGAGTGAGATTGTTGCTAAGGTTATTAATAGTGAATTAGAAATCACTCCAGAACAAGCCAAGGCTTTGGGAGAGTTTTTTCACGTTGATGCTAGTTTGTTTATTTTAGATTAAAAGTTGTACGCTAACGTTACAGTGGCGATCGCTTTAAAACTTGCTACGTTGAAAGCTCGAAAGACACGTAATGGTGTTGCAGCTCGTGCGATTATGAGAAGTGGTAATTGACTCACCCATACTCCAATACAACATTCAAAAATTAAATATTCCCAAGCCAACCATGAAATTAGATGTAAATGTAAGGTGCGTTACATTTGACTAACCTACTTTAATTGCTGGATACTGTTGCAAAACTTGCTGCAAATATTGCCCAGTATAAGACCTCGGATTCTTCGCTACATCCTCCGGTGTCCCCACTGCAATAATTTCTCCTCCTTTATCACCACCTTCGGGACCCAAATCTATCAACCAATCAGAACAACGAATCACATCTAAATTGTGTTCAATTACTAAAATTGAATTTCCTTTATCTACCAAACGTTGCAACACATCTAACAATTTGTGAACATCGTAAAAAGATAAGCCTGTAGTCGGTTCATCAATTAAATAAAGTGTCTTTCCTGTAGCGCGACGTGATAATTCAGTGGCTAATTTCACCCGCTGCGCTTCACCACCAGATAAAGTTGTTGCAGGTTGTCCTAGTTGAATGTAACCTAGTCCCACATCTACCAAAGTTTGCAAGCGGGTAAAAGCTTTGGGAATATTTTGGAAAAAGTCTAAACTTTCCTCAACTGTCATATTGAGAACATCAGAAATAGACTTATCTTTATACTTGACTTGCAAAGTTTCCCGATTATATCTTGCACCTTTACAAACTTCGCATTGCACGTAAACATCAGGCAAAAAGTTCATTTCAATGACATTTACACCCTGTCCGCTGCAAGCTTCACAACGTCCACCTTTAACATTGAAAGAAAATTGTCCAGGTTTGTAACCTCTAGCTTTTGCTTCTACTGTTTGCGAAAATACATCGCGAATAACATCAAAAACTCCTGTATAAGTTGCAGGGTTAGAACGCGGCGTGCGTCCAATTGGCGATTGGTCAATTACAATTGCTTTATCAACAGCATTTAATCCCTTAATTCCCTGTAAATGTTTCGGTAAAGGAACTTTCTTTGTCAGTTGATGTTGCAATGCTGGGTAAAGTAATTCATTAATTAAAGTAGATTTTCCCGAACCAGAAACACCAGTAACAGCAACAAGTTTACCTAGAGGAATTTCTACATCGATATTTTTTAAGTTGTTGCGATGGGCATTTTCAATTATCAAACTTCGTCCATTTCCTTGCCGTCTTTCTGCTGGAGTTTCAATTACTCTTCGTCCAGATAAATACGCACCCGTTAAAGATTTTTCTGCGGTTAATAACGCTTGTAAATCACCTTGAGCAATTATATATCCGCCGTGAATTCCTGCACCGGGACCAATATCAACAATGTGGTTAGCTGCACGAATTGTTTCTTCATCATGCTCAACTACAATTAACGTATTACCCAAATCGCGTAATTTAGTTAAAGTTCGCAGCAAGCGTCCGTTATCTCTTTGATGCAAACCGATACTTGGTTCATCTAAAACATAGAGAACTCCTGTTAAACCAGAACCAATTTGAGTTGCTAAACGAATTCGTTGCGCTTCTCCACCGGAAAGTGTCATTGCTGGACGGTCAAGGGTGAGATAATCTAATCCGACATCGAGCAAAAATTGCAATCTGGATTTAATTTCTCGCAGGACTAAATCAGCAATTTGCAATTGCCGATCGCTCAATTTCAATTCATCGACTCTCTGACGACAATCGCTAATCGATACACCACTTAAATCTAACATGCAATACTGTCCCAACCGCACTGCTAAAGCTTCCGGTTTTAATCTTTTACCACCGCAAACTTCACAGGGTTGATCTACTAAATACTGTTCTAATTTCTGCTTAATTAATTCTGAACCACCTTCATATTGTCGCTGTAAAATCGGAATTGCCCCTTTGTAATTGTGCTTATTTTGATCTGCGTTTTCTTCTCCATACAAAATAACTTGACGCTGTTCATCTGTTAATTTATACCAGTTATTTTGAAGTTCAAAATCATAAGCTTGCCCAACTTTGTATAATAACTCCAAATAATAGGAATTATCCTTCTCCGACCAAGGTGCGATCGCTGCATATACAGGTGCTTCTGGATCGGGTACTACCAAATCAGGCGAAAATCTTCTTAAACTTCCTAATCCATGACAGTGAGGACAAGCACCATAAGGTGAGTTAAACGAGAACAATCGCGGCGATAATTCTTCCATTACTGCCCCATGTTCCGGACAAGCAAAATTTTCCGAAAATACTAGTTCTTGTTCGCTTCTCTCTTGTTCGTTGTCAGAAGTTGGAGTAATAACGATGGTAGCAATACCATTTGATTGTTTTAAGCACGTAGAAAGCGAATCTACCAAACGCTCTTGTATACCGTCTTTTTTCACAAGACGGTCAATCACCACTTCAATGGTGTGGGTAAGATTCTTATCTAAGTCAATTGAATCAGATAATTCTCGCACTTCGCCATTAACCCGGATGCGGACAAAACCTTGAGAGGCAAGACTTGATAAAAGCTTTTTATGCGTGCCTTTTTTGCCTCGGACAACAGGCGCCAGGATTTGGAAGCGTGTGCGATCGCTTAGATCCATAATCCGATCAACCATCTCGTCGATAGTTTGCGGTGCAATACAGCGATCGCATATCGGACAATGCGGTTCACCAGCACGTCCAAACAGCAAACGCAAGTAATCGTAAATTTCTGTTACAGTTCCCACCGTGGAGCGCGGGTTATGAGAAGTTGATTTTTGGTCGATGGAAATCGCCGGACTCAAACCTTCAATCGCTTCGACATCAGGTTTGTCTAATTGTCCCAAAAATTGCCGTGCGTAGGCGCTGAGAGATTCGACGTAGCGGCGCTGTCCTTCGGCGAAAATGGTATCAAATGCCAAGGAAGACTTGCCAGAACCAGAAACCCCAGTAAAGACAATCAGGCGATCGCGTGGCAATTCTAAATCAATATTTTTCAGATTATGCTGCCTTGCACCCCGAATCCGAATGGTATTCTGGCTATTGGGGTTGGGGTGAGGAAGATGACCATTTAGTGATGATGCAGCAAGCTTTTGATCTGACATATCGGCAGGCTGAATAAATAGAGGCAGCGCGTTAAGTCCTTAATAATACTATCTTTACTCTTGTCTTAGAACAGTCGTACTGCTGTTTGATTGGTTATGATTTTACTCCTTTGGATAGAAGTTATGATAATTTTAGGCGATCGCCTAAAATTATAAGTAAGTTGCAACAGCGCCAGCGTGTAGAACAATTAAGAGCGCTGGGAGTAGAACCGGAAATTTCAGATAGGAAAAACAGTAGAGACGTTCCATCGGAACGTCTCTACCAATCAAACCATTAGAATTATCATATTTTTGAAATGGCTCAGGTGTGACTCGAACACACGACCTCAGGCTTATGAGTCCCACGCTCTAACCAACTGAGCTACTGAGCCAAACTTTTTCAATGCCTTCCTAAATATAGCAGAAAAAATTTTTTCTGGCTAGCTTTTAACTCAATTATTTTTTGCGCTCTTCAAGGCAAAGAATATATAGAGATGAGGGAGTAGGAAATAAAATCTTCACCACTCCCGGCTCATTACTCCCTAGTAGCGGTGATGAAAAACGTTCATAGGGAGTCATACCTTATTAAGCAAAAAGACAGCCAGGAACTACAGGCGAGCGGGTAAGAAAGCTATTGGGTTAACAGCATCCTTGCCTGATGGATGAATTTCAAAGTGGCTGTGTGGACCAGTACTAAAGCCTGTGCTGCCCATTAAAGCAATTGTGTCGCCTTGGTGGACTGGTTGACCTGACTGTACTAGAATTTTGCTGTTATGACCGTAGCGAGTCATGCTGCCATCGTTATGGCGGATATCGACAACATTGCCATAGCCACCGTTATTCCAGCCAGCTTTTTCGATTACACCGTCAGCCGATGCGTATATTGGTGTGCCTGTACCATTAGCAACGTCAATACCTTTGTGCGGACGTCCCCAACGCATCCCAAAGCCAGAGGTGAGGACACCCTTGGCGGGCCAAATATAAGCAGTGGTCATTGTAGACGGAGAAGGTGTGTTCTCGTCAATCGATCTGGGTAAGTATCTATCGACTGCTGCTGTTAAAGGTGGTAAATCTGGAGAAACTGTTCTTCCCCGCATTCCTCCAAGAGATGCAGAAGCATCAACACCAACAGGAGGTGTAGCAATTCTTATACTTGGTCTGTTGCCGCTAGGATTCGACTGACGTGATGTTTGATTAATAAAAAAGAAATCTGGATTAACTGGGTCGTTGGTGCGTTGAGTTGCACGGAATTGAGGTTGAACAGGTTGAGCGCTATAGTTAGGTGCCATCGGTCTAGGAACGAGGATGGGCACGGCAACATTATTCACTCTATTAACGGGATTCGACACCGCGAAATTATCTGGTCGAGAAACAGGAATCTGCACCGCAGCTTCGTTGCTTGGGGATTCTGTAGGTACGACTACGTTACCAGATTGTTGAGCGCGGTATTTCGCCCGTAGTCTCTCAATTTCGTCTTGCAAGCTACGCAGGCGTGGATTATTTTTTGCCCGTGTTACCTCTGGCGGATTTTTCGCCAGTTGCATTTGATTAAAGTTTTGTGGGATTGGGCTGTCACCACCGATACCATAAGCGGGGGCTGTAGTGAGGTCTGTTGTGGGCTTAATCGCAGTTGCTTGAATCTGATTGCCAGAAATTACTGCTGTCGGGATGGTAACACCGTTCTTGTTAGCCGTGAATGATGGCTGTGAAGCCGAGGAAGGAGTTAAGCCAGCGTTAAATGTGAATGATGGCGTAACAATCTCAGGGGCACTGCCAGACTGCACAGGAGTAACTGCTGGGACAGTTGGCTGGATGGCATTACTGCGGTTTTCGGCAGATGGAACTGTGAGTTTTTGATTGATTCGCAGTTCGTTGGGATTGTTGAGATTATTTGCCTTGATTATTTCTGAGACTGAAGTACCGCGATCGCTAGCGATCGTTCCTAATGTATCTCCAGGCTTAACTTCGTAAGCTGCCTTTGGTGATGGCGTAAGCCGTGCGTTTGTCGCGACCGTCGGCGCATTTTTTACGTTTGCCTGCTTTAACTTCGATATGAGGCTTGCTTGGCTGGCATCAGTAACATTTTTTGATGGCTGTAGTGCAGTGTTATTTGCGTTCAACTGTGGTGTTTTTTCCACCGCAATCGTTGGCTGTGCTACCTCGTTTGTTGTTTGTGATAGTTTGGTCTCCTCAGACCGCCACTCCGCCAGACTTCTTCTTAAACGGTTCGATTTTTCTTGTAAGCGATTGATTGCAAAGTCTTGCTGTGCCCTCAATTGAGAATTTAATTCACCGCTATTCGCTACTGTTTGTGGTTGGGCATTCAAGGATATGCTTTGAGCGCCAGCAATTGCAGTGCGATCGCTTTGCTGATTGGCATAACTCTTGGGAATGCTTACTTTTTCTGCGGCTTGAGGCTGGAAATTCACTGACTGTTGGATTGTGGTAGTTGTTCTGGCTACCACAGGTGCAGCAACTTGCAATTTAGCTTGAAGCCCAGGCACTTGTGAAATTGCTGTTGGTTCCACTATTCGAGGACTTCCCAGCACGCTTACTGATGACGCGGCTTGATATTCCAGTTTTGGCGTGGGTGCAAATTTCACCTCGGTGTTGGGAGCCGCAGGAATCGTTGAGGCTGTGTTTTGATTGCCTACAGGAGCTGCTGCTTGGGCTTGGTCGCCTTGCCGAGTCACCAGGAGGCTGGTAGCTCCCATTGAAATTGCCAAACCAATCATGGCGGCTTTTGTCCGTCCCTGGCGGTTAAAGCATGGATTAACCACGTTTAGCTGTTCCGCTGGGGCATTGTCACTGTGGGGATTTTCAAGCACAGCCTTCACTTTCTCCTTTAATGCTCGTTTCAAAGACGACCTCCTATGATCTACTAGCGCTTAACTGACCTCGATCTTTAATTCGGATATTAGTCAATGATCTAGATCACATTTAATCACAGATCGAGATCACACTCATCAGAGACACTTACGCAAGGTTATCTTGCTTCTCTGATTTAGACAAGTTAATTACACGATCGCAAAATTTAAATTTTTCATTTTCAAGTTGCTGTGCTTACTTGTCCGTTCGACTCCCCTACACCTGGGAATATATGCTTTTATAGCGTTGTCTAATGTCTATCTTGCTTTCATTAGCACTTTATCCACAAATAAAAATTTGCGCTCGTTCGCTAGATATGAGCTAAGACTTCAAACAAAAGCGATGCCCCTACTGTAGATATCTTCTAGATTTATGCACCCAATCCGCCTTCTCAACACGAGACTTTACGTTGATTCTTCCCTAAAAGACAACCGTATAAACTCGCACGCCGTTTTTTGCTGTTCAAATTTCACTTTTTTCGCAAAAATAGCTCAAATGCTTTAGAAGACAAGCTTAGACTGCTTTTGTTCCCAAAAAATATAGCTTCCAATTCATGAAAAACTATCATTCAGGTCAGACACCCGCTCAAACTTTATATACAAATTTCTTATATAAGCCTGCCCAAATTCGTAAGTATTTTTCACGATCTTTTCTTAACAAATCTTTTAAAAGTATACTCGTTAGTTTGTTTAAGATAAACAAGAATTTTTTTTGATGTTTTTATTTATGCCTACCTGACTTGAAACAGGGGGAAAGGCAAAAGGGAAAAAATATTTTCATGAGTTATTGGTGTAGGCAATTGATGATGGCTACTTGAAAAAGGGACTGGGGACTAGGGATTAGGGACTGGGGACTGGGAAAATTGTTCGCTCTCTTCAGACCCCAAGCAAGTTTTAAAGAAA
This sequence comes from Nostocales cyanobacterium PMM_0069, assembly GCA_949127635.1. Lineage (GTDB taxonomy): Bacteria > Cyanobacteriota > Cyanobacteriia > Cyanobacteriales > Nostocaceae > Hassallia. The sequence goes on from CASBQA010000020.1 coordinate 9,821, forward strand.
ACGGAAGTGCCTTTTCCCCAGTCCCCAGTAAAGAGTCCCGGAGCGCCATTCCTAGAGAGACTTGCTGCGCTAAGAGTCGGGGAAACAATCTTGGCGACCCGTTGAATGTATTTAAAATAATAGACATCTCCCGAAACCCTTGTAGAGACGTTCCGCCGGAACGTCTCTACAAGGGTTTCGGGCAAAGCATAATTAAATTTATTTATGGGCATTTCTCCTGCCTCCTGCCCTCTGCCTCCTGCCTCCTTACTGTAAATAGCCTAACTGACGACGGGCTTCAAACAAACTCACAGCAACACTTACTGAAAGATTCAAGCTGCGAACATTCTTCTGGGACATAGGAATATGTAAAGTGGCATCGCAAATAGACAAAGCTGTTGCTGGTAAACCAGTCGTTTCACTGCCAAATAACAGCCAATCCTCTTCTTGAAACTGAAAGTTTGCATAATTCAAACTACCCAACACGCTAAAGCCCAACAAGGAACCACCACGCTGCTGATGTACAACTTGAAACGCTTCTAGAGATTCGTGACAGTGCAGTTTTACATAGGGCCAGTAATCTAAACCTGCCCTTTTTAAATAGCGATCGCTAATTTCAAAGCCTAAAGGTCCAACCAAATGTAATTCTGTACCCGTAGCTGCACAAGTACGGGCAATATTACCTGTGTTGGGAGGAATTTGCGGATTAACTAAAACTACCTGAGGCATTTGTGAGGGGATAAATGTATACAAAACAACTATATAAAATTTTATTTATACGTATATAACCTCTTTATATATAACTTTTGTTAATATTTCTCAAAAAATACCAATGATTAGATATTTAAAACAAAGTCAGAACTCTCCCAAAGGAATATTTGGGACTCTTTTTTGCTTTTATGAAGAAATAATAAATTTTCTGTGAAGAAACTGTCTTTTTATTTTCAGAGCAATTTATCATTTCCTTCCACACAGTTCTTGTGCAGCTTTAAGCTATTAAGGAGGAACACAATTTGTTTTCTAGTTCAATTTCTCGTTCTCGCGTGACACGAATAGCCTGGGTAATGACGCAAGTGGGGTCAAAACCTACAGAATGCAGTTGCAGCCACTGTTTAGCTTCATTGCCTTCGCGGAGTATTTTTTGTAAGGGCGAAAGGAAGCAGCCAAAACTATGACGTTTGGCGATCGCCGAAACTTCATCATATAATTCGCTAATCCAATCTCTAGCAAGAATGCTTCTGCCATCTTGCCAATGTATTAGTTGAGCATCAAGGCTAGCAGACGCTGCTGCTGCTTCGTTGCTTGCTGTGAGAGTTATCAGTTCTTCAGGTGAGAAGTTGCTTTGAGTAAGCGGATCGAGATGCGGATTCTCTATTATCTGTAATAAACGCGCTTCTAGCAAGGCGCTAATTGCTAATAAAGCGATGGGATCTGTGACTAAATCGCAAATTCGTAGTTCTAAGCGATTTAAATCGTAAGGACGGCGATCGCCATTTGGTCGTACCGATACCCACAAATGACGAACATTTTGCATTGTACCTTTCTCCAGTTGATTTTCCACCCATTCAATATGATGAGCGTGGCTGGCAAATAACGGCACATTAGCTGGTGTTTGTGGGAATAAGCCCCAACGGGTGGAGTGATACCCGGTTGCTTTGCCATCAATAAAGGGAGATGAAGCACTCAAAGCTAAATACAAAGGCGCTTCTAAACGTATAATTCGACATGCCCGCATCAATACTTCCGGGTCGCTGATGCCGACATTGATGTGAACGCTAGCGGTGACGACTTTGGTACCGTAGGTTTGCTCAATGTAGTCGTGGTATGGATTACTGGGGTCAGAACGATAAAAGCGATCGCTACCACTCAAAGATAAAGTGCTTCCGGGAATCAGCGTGTAATCACCCAATTGTTTCAAGTAATTTCGCAGTTGCAGCCTGGGACGCAACAAAGCGCATAATAACTGCTCATAATTGTGCAATGGTGGGGTTATATATTCCACATTACGACTATCTGGTTCCCGCATAAACC
>CASBQA010000021.1 GCA_949127635.1 Nostocales cyanobacterium PMM_0069
CTATTGATACAATTCCTCTCGGTGGGTTGGTGGGAGAACAAATTTATCTAGTTCCCGAACGAGTGCAGAGATTGATTGGTAGGGTGAAAAGCTGGGTTGCGTTGCGTCGAAAACCTGCATCAGAAAGGAAAATAGCGATTATTTTGTATGGTTTTCCACCTGGGTACGGTGCAACAGGAACAGCAGCATTATTAAATGTACCGCGATCGCTTCTCAAATTCCTCCACGCACTGCAAAATCAAGGTTACGCTGTGGGCAATTTGCCTGAAGATGGGGAAGAATTGATTCGTCAGGTGAAAGACGCGGACGAAGAGATAGGAACCGCAGATAAACGCAGATTAACGCAGATGGATATCAGCGTTCATTCGCGTTCATCTGCGGTTAATACTGTCAAAGCCAAAACTTTAGAAAAATGGTTGGGATATCTCGGCACATCTCGCATCGAAAAACAATGGAAATCTCTGACAGGTACGGGGATTAAAACTTACGGTGATGAGTTTCATATTGGTGGTATTCAGTTAGGAAATATTTGGATTGGTGTACAACCACCTTTAGGTATACAAGGTGATCCAATGCGGTTAATGTTTGAACGAGATTTAACCCCGCATCCTCAATATGCTGCTTTCTATAAATGGCTACAAAATGAGTTTCAAGCTGATGCTGTGGTGCATTTTGGAATGCATGGTACTGTGGAATGGTTGCCAGGATCGCCGTTAGGAAATACGGGTTATTCTTGGTCGGATATTTTGTTAGGAAATTTGCCTAATCTATATATATATGCGGCGAATAATCCTTCTGAGTCAATTTTGGCGAAGCGTCGCGGTTATGGTGTGTTAATTTCTCACAATGTACCTCCTTATGGACGTGCGGGTTTATATAAGGAGTTAATGTCTTTGCGGGATTTGATTGCTGAGTATCGAGAAGATTCAGAAAAGAATTATGCTTTGAAGGAAGTGATTTGTAAGAAGGTTGTTGATACTGGTTTAGACGCAGATTGTCCGTTTGAAGATGCTAACAAATTAGGAATTTCCTTTAGTCCTGAGAATGTGCGGCTATTTAGCGGTCATGCTTTTAATGATTATTTGGTGAAGTTGTATGAGTATTTGCAAGTGTTAGAATGTCGGCTTTTTTCTTCGGGTTTACATACTTTGGGGGAAGCGCCAAATGAGGAGGAGATGAGGGGGTATTTGGAGGCTTATTTTGGAGAAAACGAACCGCCAAGTAACCAAGAGCGCAGAGAGGAGGAGGAGGAAATAAGAGGTTTGTTGATGCAATCTACTGATGAGTTGACGAATCTTTTAAGGGGGTTGAATGGGGAGTATATTATGCCGGCACCTGGTGGTGATTTGTTGCGGGATGGTTCTGGTGTATTGCCTACGGGGAGGAATATTCATGCTTTAGATCCTTATAGAATGCCTTCTGCTGGTGCTTATGAAAGGGGAAGGGAGATAGGTAAAAAAATTATTTCACAGCATTTAGAAGAGTATGGAAAATATCCGGAAACTGTAGCGGTGATGTTATGGGGTTTGGATGCAATTAAGACGAAGGGGGAGTCTTTAGGTATTCTTTTGGAGTTGGTGGGGGCTGAACCTGTGAAGGAGGGGACGGGACGCATTGTTCGTTATGAATTGAAGTCTTTGGCTGAGGTTGGACATCCCCGCATTGATATTTTGGCGAATTTATCTGGTATTTTTCGTGATAGTTTTGTCAATATTATTGAGTTGTTGGATGATTTGTTTCAACGTGCGGCTGATGCTGATGAATTGGAAGACCAGAATTATATTAGAAAACATGCTTTAGCTTTGAAAGCACAAGGTATAGAAAATGCTTCTGCGAGATTATTTTCTAACCCTGCTGGTGATTTTGGTTCCTTGGTAAATGATAGAGTTGTTGATGGTAATTGGGAATCTGGTGATGAGTTGGGAGATACTTGGCAAGGTCGCAATGTTTTCAGTTACGGTAGACAAGATAAGGGTCAAGCTAGACCAGAAGTATTAATGGAGTTGTTGAAAACAAGCGATCGCATTGTTCAAGAAATCGATTCTGTCGAATACGGTTTGACTGATATTCAAGAATATTACGCTAATACCGGCGGTTTGAAAAAGGCAGCAGAAAAACAAAGCAAGAAGAAGGTTACAACCAGCTTTGTAGAAAGTTTCTCAAAAGATACTACACCCCGCAATCTCGATGATTTACTGCGGATGGAGTATCGCAGCAAGTTGCTAAATCCTAAATGGGCTGAAGCTATGGCTAATCAAGGTTCTGGTGGTGTATTTGAAATTTCCCAGCGGATGACAGCGTTGATTGGTTGGGGTGGTACTGCGGATTTTACGGATGATTGGGTATACGACCAAGCCGCAGATACTTACGCTTTCGATGCAGATATGGCGGAAAGACTGCGAAAGTCGAATCCAGAAGCTTTCCGCAATATTGTCGGGAGAATGTTAGAAGCTTCAGGACGCGGTTTTTGGAATGCTGATACACAGAAGTTGGATAAGTTGCGTCAGTTGTACGATTTGACAGATGAGGAACTTGAGGGTGTGACAATTTAAGGTTTGTAGGTAAGACACATTTTCTACCTATTAAAGGTGAGACAAAAAATTATTGAGTTTTGTCCGGATGAGCAGATTACCGAGATGTTACTGTTATGTGCTGATGTAATGTAAGTTATCCTTAACAGAAATCAGCAAAATTATTTACTATTTCGGAATTTCTCATCGGAAATCATTAACATGACAGAACTTATTATGCGTCTTGAGGATGTCTCACGCAAGCTATGGCAAGTTTTCGGAGAACACCAATCTGGTAAATTTAACAAAGTCAAATGCAAGGATATACAACAGAAGCTTTTGCATTTCAACGAAAATCATTCAGCCGATTCAGACAATATTGATGATATTGTTCAATCTCTATCAAAAGGATATTACCTGATTAAATCTGGTTTAGAATGGCATGAACCTGCTATTGGTCATAACTCAATTGATAAGCTTAATGATACACATAAAGCCCGTGGTTTACAGTGGCGACTCGTGATGGCTTATGGTGGGTTTGAAACGATTACAAAGACTTTACTAAACAGTAAGAATTATCTAAATCCAGAAACTATCAAAGATTTTACAGCTAAATGCGTTCTCCCAAGCTACAGCCCATTATATCCGCCAGATTCAAAACGGAAGAATCTGGAGAAATGGCTGGAAAAACCATTGTTGGAAAAAAAGAGTGCAATTGCTGACTTCCTCAGTGTTGAGAAAGGAGATAAAACAATAATTGAAAAATGGATAGTTCAATCTACTCCCATTTATACTTGGGCTGAGGCTGTAATACTTGCTAAAGCACTGCGGAATGCAACTGCTCACGGTGCTCTTTCAGCAACTAAAGTAAAGGAATGGGGACTGCAAAAGCCATTGCTAACTTTGTCTGATAATCTCGGAGAAATCGTTGTGGCGGGAATGCAGAAGCTAATATAGCTTTATGCCTCAAATCAAAGACTGCAAGTAAATGTGATGACTCTTTCTCTGATAACAGAACCCCTTCCTTTGCAACTTAACCCTGATGGGGTTGTCAGAGTAGAGAAAACATGGATAACACTATAGCCGGTTGCATGGCAATGCAATACAGAACCTCACCCCGTCCGTTCCGGACACCCCTCTCCTTTATAAGGAGAGGGGAAGGGGTGAGGTTTTATATACCTCACTCAACCGAGAACTGCTATAGAAAAATATATATACTAACTATAGAGTAATTGATGTGCAGAAGCGATCGCCTGCGCTATAAAATTAGAAGTTACACACTGAATAAATTGTAAACTTTTATGATTTTGTAGGCGATCGCACAGCTTTAATTTACTAGCATATTTAGTGTATTAAATGTTGCTAACAATTAACAATCGCTAAAATAACTAATTTTCAGTAATTGCAACAAGTTACATTTTGAGAAGTATTTGGTTATAACAGCAATAAGTGTTTAAATACTACTATTAAAAAAGTTATAACATCAGGGTGTAAAAATGAACATTTCACAGTTTGTAACATTCTACGAAGCTGGTAAATATGTCTATCAGCTATGGAACGAAATGCAGAATGATGGTAAAGAATATATCAGTGAAACATCGATAAAAAATAATAACGGTCATATATTAAAAGTTAAAGTTTGTTTTAACCGCGCTCGTCAACGCTATCTGCAAATTAACTTACCGTGGAATGCGGAACGAAAAATCCTCGCAGGGGTAGATAATTATCAACCAGGGGAATATTTAGCGATCACTCGTGATGAATGGCACATCTTTTTTCTACTTACCAATTTTCAGCATGATAGTGAGCTTTATGCTTATGCCGAGAAAATTGTCAATAGGTTGGTAGATAAAGCTAATAATAACGAAAATCAAAAGCGATCGCTTATCTCACCTCCTACACAACTACACCAAGCTAAAAGTCAAGTAGCTTAAATTGCATTAATTGGACGAATTAAATGATAAGAATCTTGAAGATGTTAAAATTTAGTAAAATAGGACAAGAGGAATGAAGTTTCTTATTACTATCCTTCAAGATGAAGATGGGATGTTCATTGCTGAATGTCCAGTAATTCCTGGCTGTGTTAGTCAAGGCAAAACCGAAAAAGAGGCTATTATAAACATTCAAGAAGCAATTAAGGAATGTTTAGAGGTTAGGGCTGAAAAAGGAATGCCAATGACGGTGATAACTCGCGAAGTGGAAGTTTCTGTATAATGGCTGCTGTACCAATATTGAAATCTTCGGAGGTTATCAAGACATTTGAGAAACTTGGGTGGGAAGTTTCTCGGCAACGTGGAAGTCATATTATTATCACAAAAGAAGGACATCCAGCCACTCTTTCTGTACCGAATCATAAAGAAGTAGCTCGTGGTACATTGCGAAGTTTAATTTCCAAAGCAGAAATAACGGTAGACGAATTTTTGGAAGCTTTGGAAAATTAAATTTACTTGTTCACGCAATAAAACAAAGTTCGTAGGGTAGATAATGAAAAACTCTTTTACTGCGGTATTTGAAAAGGTAGATGATTGGTATATTGGCTACATCCAAGAGTTACCTGGTGCTAATGTCCAAGAGAAAACTTTGGAAGAAGCAAGGGAAAGTTTGCAAGAAGCGATCGCACTAATCTTAATATCAAATCGGCAACTTGCAGAACAACAAATTTCTGACAAAGATGTTATCCGTGAACAAATTACAGTCCAAATCTAGTGAAAAGACGTAAACTGATTCGTTATTTGGAAGATAACGGGTGTCTGTTTCTGCGGGAAGGTGGAAAGCATACCATCTACTACAATCCATTAAATAATAGAACTTCAGCAGTTCCAAGACATACTGAGATTGTTGATATTCTAGCTGTTAAGATTTGCAAAGATTTGGAAATTCCTTTGCCTTAGTATAACATTGTACAAATTCGTAACGAATCCTCTTAAAAAAAACTCAGCGTACCTTTGCGCTTTCCTCAGCGTTCCTTTGCGTTAAAAAAGGCTACGATTTTACCCAAATCTGTACTTAGCAAGGATACTAATTTTTCGGACTGGTTCTTATTATAACAATTAACCCTCAACTAACTGACGCGCAAAAGCGATCGCTTCTGCTGGGGTAGAAATTTTTCCTTCAACTTGCCCTACAGCGATTTCCATCAATAGTTTGCCTAATAGTGGCGAAGCAGGAATCCCCAATGCTATAATTAGCTCCTTCCCACTTAATAAGGGTGTGGGATGAGAAACCAGATCATCAGGGTCAAGGTAGCGGTCGATCAAGGGTGCGATCGCCTCTACCAAAATATCATGTCCCACAGCTAAAACTGCTGTAGCCGGGAATACAAAACCGGCTTCTTGAAAGAAAAAATACTGTTCTCGCAAAGACATCTGAGATAATTTTAATTGCGGGAACAGCTTCAAGGCTGTGGTTACACCTTTAATTTCTGCACGGCTATAAGTTAGTTTTTGTAATTCAATTTCCGCAACTTCCGGATCTGGGTTGACAAGACAAGCGAGTTTAGCAATACTCAACCAAGTCGTTTTAACAGTATCCCTAACATGCTCTTGCAGTTTTACACCTAATTGCTGCCAATTTTCTGCTAATTTCACCGCTGCATGGTGAACTGCTCTTAGTTTAGCAAAACTTTCTGATGTAGCGAACTTGAAAAAAGGCGTAAGTAAATTATCCTCCCAAGCACGAGTTATCCAAGGTGTACCTTGAGAACTCAAAAGCAAATAATTGATTTCTACCCGAACTCGTTCTGCGGCAACTTCAGTTATATGTGAAGCTAGAGAGCGAATTGCTGTCTGGGTATCTGTCTCAATAGTAAACCCAAGTTGCGCCGCTTGGCGATAAGCTCGCATTAATCGCAAAGGATCGTCTTTAAGATTGGCGGGTGATATCATCCTTAGAAGACGCCGTTCTAAATCAGCACAACCTTGCAGAGGATCGATGATTTCTTGGGTATGCGGATTGTAGGCGATCGCATTTACTGTAAAATCCCTTCTATGCAAGTCAGTTTCTATAGATTCCCCCGACTGTTGGGCAAAATCAACCGTAGCTTCGGGAAACACCACACGGGCAATTTGTCTTTGCGGATCGAGTAACACAAAACCAGCTTTGTAATGCTTCGCGATTTTTCGCGCTACCTTGACCGCATCACATGGTAGAACAAAATCTAGATCCAAATACTCGCGTGTTCTTCCTAGCATAGCATCGCGCACAGCACCGCCTACCATGTAAGCTGTTTTTGGCAACAATTCTAGGCTAAAAGGATAAGTTTCTGGAGATATAGAAGCAATTGAATCATCCATTGTAATAAAAATCAATCCAGGAACTAATGAATTACGATTTGGCTTAAGCTAGATTAACAATAAAGCCAAACTGTATCGTGGTTCTATTATGTGTATTTGTGTCAACTGTCACTATGTAGACCGCTGCATCACCTACAATGCAGTAGAAAATCAGCATGAACAACCTCACTTGACCCAAACCCCAGATTTTGAGCCGAATGAACCCTCTATCAACGTTAACATCCGTACTAAAGAGGATTATATTGAAATGGAATGGGATGTTGTCGGTTGTCTCAGCTTTAAGCAAGAAACAGGTAAGTGGTCTAAGTTGCGTCCAGGTGAATTGGTGCCAACTTGATAATTCGTAGTAACGCAATTCATTGCGTTATAATGACGCAATGAATTGCGTCACTACAAAAACTAATATTTAAATTAACTTTGACCACTGAGTTAAAAATCGAACAAAAAAAATACAGCTTATCGCTACATACAACCACACCTGAATTGGGTTTGGCAATAAGTAACTTTGCTGGAGATACACGTTTTGACGTTTGGAATTTGGAACGTAACGTATCTAGCTTGTTGCACGAATATTTAATTAATTTTATTAAACCGCAAACTTGGGCAGATTTAGCGTTTATTGCGGTAGCTAAGGGACCGGGTGGATTTACTGGTACTCGTATCGGGGTTGTGACTGCGAGGACATTAGGACAACAGTTGAATATTCCTGTCTTTGCTATTTCCACATTAGCAGCGATCGCCTGGTCAAACAAAGACCCAAACCACAGTATCATTGCTGTGCAAATGCCAGCACAACGAGGTCAAGTTTTTGCAGCTATTTATCAACATATGCCTGATGCTTCTGGTTTAATATCTTTGTTGCCTGATACCGTATTTACACCAGAAGCATGGCAAGAAAAATTAGCTTCAAATACAACTTATCAATTAATCGAAGCCAAATCTGGGTTAGCAGCTACTGTAACCAGCGTGTTGGAACTTGCATATCTTGAGTGGCAACAAGGCAAGCGTCCGGACTGGTCAGAGGCTTTACCTTATTATGGACAGCATCCAGTCGATTTGTAAAAAAGAGGGGGAAAGCGACGGAGTTATTTGAAATTAGTAAAAATACTTAAAATTCCTTCTTGCCCTTTACCCTATTTACAGCAAATTTCACTCCTTAGGAGGTACATGCGTAAAACCCAAAACCCTGTAGAGACGTAGCAATGCTACGTCTTGTGCGTGTATTTAATAACAACGCAATTTGCTGTAAAAAAGCCCTTTCCCCTATTTACATCACCTGCATATTGAGGTTATGACATTAAAGTCATCCACATAATTTCAGTATGTGGTTAATGGTCAGTGTAAAAAAACGCTGACAACGGACAATGCAGCGAATAACCCATTAATTAATAAGTATGAACAACGCTTTAGATACTATGTATCAGCTAGCATGGCATTCACCTGTATATTCAACGATGATAGCTCAAACCGTTAGAGATGCTAATCTTATCGGTCAAATACAAACAGCTTTTAACCACTTTATCCAAACAGGTCAAGTCTGGGCACTGTTGATTGGGTTGGTCATTGGCTATATGATCCGGAATCTAACTAGCTACGGTTAAATGAGGAACAAGGAGACAAGGGGGATAAGGGAGATAAGGGGGACAAAGGAGATAAGGAGAATAATTTTTCTTTCCCCCATCCC
>CASBQA010000022.1 GCA_949127635.1 Nostocales cyanobacterium PMM_0069
CAAGAAGACGTTGATTATTTGGATCTCTACCTTGTAAATCGCTAGTGGCAATTATTGCTTCTAAACCAGGTGGTAGTGAGTCAACTTGTGCTGGTAAAATGGGTATAACTTTATCAACCATCCCGGTACCACTGGACGCGGCGGTAATGAATGGTATTTGATGAATAGGATGGTTGGAAATATAGTTGATCTGCATTTTTTTGATTGATTAAGCTGTTAGCAGTCGAAAGAAAAAATGCTTGAATTCAAAATGAAAATTTATGTGACAGCAGACTCTAACATTTTTATAGTTCCAGCATTGGCATCTATTTCAACTTCTATGCCTACTGGCAAGGTAAATTTATTCTTAATATGACCAATCATTGAACCGTACCAAGCAGGAATGCCTAAAGGAAGTATATGGTGTTCCAATACTTGTATTAAAGTAAATGAAGGTTCATCTCCTAGATTACAATTAGTGCATTGCCCAAAAACAAAGCCAGCTATTTGGTTAAGAATTCCCGCATTTTTTAATTGAGTTAGCATTCGATCTACACGATAAACATCTTCACTTACTTCTTCAAGAAATAAAATACTTTTATTCCATGAAGGTAGATAAGGCGACCCTATCATTGCGGATAATACTGATAAGTTGCCACCAACTAGTTTACCTCTAGCTTTTCCTGCTGTTATAACCTGCATTTTTCCTTCTTCAGTATCCAAATTTTTCATTGTCACAGCTTCACCGTTAAATAGGATGCGCTTGACGTATGAAAGCGCAAACTCGTTCCAGGTAGATGTGGCAACAGGACCGTGAAATGTCACAATTTTACTGCGAGCATTTATTGCTAACAACAGCGATGTAATATCACTGTACCCCATCAAAATTTTTGGATTGGAGCCAATGCGGATGTAGTCGAGTAGAGGTAAAATACGATTGCAACCCCAGCCACCACGCATGGCAATAATCGCTTTGACAGATTTATCTGCAAACATGGCGTTGACTTCAATTGCGCGATCGCTATCTTTACCTGCCAAATAACCATAACGATCTAAAATATGTTTTCCTAACTTGACTTTTAACCCTAACTGTGATTCTATGGCAAGTTTTGCTTCCTCGACATCTTTCAGCTCAACGATACCCGCAGGACTAATTAATCCTACGGTATCACCCACTTGCAGGCGGGGTGGTTTAATAATGGTGTTAGGCGCGATCTTAACTTGGGCTATAAGCGGTTGTATTGGGGTAGCTAAGGCAGCTAGCCCAAAGGTTGTGATAAATTGGCGGCGATTTATGCTCATGATGGCAGCTATAGTAACATTTGCCACCAATATTCGGTTGACTCACATCTTGCACCTAACGATTAAAATCGCGGCTAAGAGAACAAAGCCTGCCGACGCAGGCTACAGAACACCTGATTTGACGTAATTTGAGGTAATTGTGGCACGTAAACGCTTGATTATTGAGATGGCGATGGGGATAGATCAGCATGGACAAGATCCAACAGTAGCAGCGGCAAGAGCTGTGAGAAATGCGATCGCTCACAATGCTTTGCCTGGTGTTTGGGAAGTCGCTGGTTTGAGCGATCCCGATGAAATGATTGTGGAAGTTCAGGTAGCAGTCCCCTACCCCGAACAAGTGCGAGAAGAAGAAGTACTAGCTGTACTGCCCTTTGGTCGCAAAACTCTCACCGTCGAGTCTGGGGGTATGATTGTCCAAGGACGGGCAATTCCTTCACTCAATGATAAAAATGACGAAATGTTGATCGCTGTGGCATCTGTGACAGTTTTAATTGAAACTGAGTAGAGAAAAGAATAAAGAGCTTTCTTGATTTATGCAAGAATTACAACTAAAAAATTGGGATAACTTCTGTAGATATCACGTTAATAATGACTGGTATGGTATTTGGACTAAACATACCCCTGATACACAAGTAATTGAGTCTTTTCAATGCATCAGAAGTTTTCACCTTAATGAAGATGAAAGTGAAATTAATCACCAAAATCATTATACTTACGCAGATGGGACACAAGAGACAAAAACTTTTGGACCCTATAAGAAACCAATTACTAAATCTTTATTTTTAGACAACAGCTTTTCTTGGGGATCTATAAAGGTAGAATCAAACTCAAATTTTGGTTTTGAGACAGGTTTTAGGTATGAAGATAGGCGCATCAGTGTTGTTGTTATGTATGATGAGAGCGGCAGTTTGCAAAAAATTATAGTTATTCGCGAACACCTAGCAACCTTTCCTCTTCAGATGATTCAGCCGGCAAAAGAGTTAAGTCGCTGGCAAAAAACAAGCAAAACAATGACACCTGATTGGATAGTATCGTCTCCAGTAGTTACTTTCGAGAACCCTACAGAACATTTGAGTCCAAATTACTATAAGTTAAATTTATACACAGATATATCTATAACTTGTCCTCAAAAAATCGAAGAAGGAAAAGAGTTTTTTGCAGCGGTTGATTGGCTGATAGAACCTAATTTCTTACAACGCGGTATTCGTCAATACAAGGAATCTGATTTTACACAGTTCATTTTAGAAAAACTTAACACTAACCCTTAAGCATTTGCTAATTTAAAAAGTAAAAAGCTTTGGGTTAAAATATGAATTATTAAGGTAAGAATCTCTGGCAGTAAGTTTGATCAACGACTAATCACCATTACGCAAAGTGAGTATGTCTCAAAACAATGATGAATTACTCCAGATTGAAAAGCTAGCGGAACTTCAACCGAAGCATTTTGCTGATTTAGTGAGAGCTGCACAATTGATTTACGATCCAACAGCGGGACTTTCTGGTAGACATTTAAAAGTTGACTGGCAAGATTTCGGTGTTCCTTTGAATGTCGTGGACAATCTCAAATCACTTGGTCAACAGTATCAATATGCATCTCCCCATATACCAGTTGAAATTATTTGGAGTCAATTAACTCCAGAAACTCGTATTTGGTTCATGGCAAATAAAGATAGATTGTGGCAATTTGAAGAGGCTTTTCCGGCACTTGATGAAGACTAGGTGTCCGATGCGCTATTGGCAAATGTCAATAGCGCACCTGATAATCATTAATTTTGTTAGGCTACTTGTATCAAATTTGTTATGCTCAGGATAATATTTTTTTTAACGCAAAGCTGCGCTGAGGTTAACGCGGAGTTTAAAGAGAAAGTTTTTTTATTCAACGGCAACCAAAGCTGATAATTCTCGCAATTTATTTAACACTTGTTCCGCATGACCTTTTGATTTAACAACTGACCACATATAGGCAATGATTTTATCAGGTGAAATTAAAAAAGTTGACCGTGCCACACCCATATATTCTTTTCCCATAAATTTTTTTAATCGCCAAGCACCATACATTTCTGCTAAATGATGTTCTGGGTCGCTTAATAAGGTGATTGACAAGTTATGTTTGTTAATAAATCGACAATGAGATTTAGCAGAATCTGTGCTTACTCCTAAGATTTTGGCTTTTAGTTGGTTGAATTCCTGGTTAAACTCGGTAAAGTCTTTCGCTTCAACAGTACAACCGGGTGTATCATCTTTGGGGTAGAAATAAAGCACAACCCATTTATCAGAGAAATCACTGAGACTAACTTGATTGTCGTTTTGGTCTAGTGCGGTAAAATTAGGCGCTTGTTGTCCTGTTTGGGGAATGTTGTTCACGAAGCAAGGGAAGAAGTATAAATTAAGTTCAGTCCTAAATATATCAATTGATGCTGTTGCATATTTGACAAATGCAGTGGTTCAATGAATATAAATGCAACTTATAGCTCAAAAAATGCCTAAGAAATGTTAAATCTAGTATCGTTGAGCTATAAAAAATCAGCGTGAAAGCACAGGTATTTAGAGGCGTTAATCAACTGTCTTACGAAGATATCCCAGTTCCAGAACTCTCAGCCGATGAAGTTTTGGTACAAGTGCGGGTAGTCGGGTTGTGTCAGTCGGATATCAAAAAGATTCGCTATCCGCTATATGAACCACCGCGCATCTTTGGACATGAGACGGCAGGAACGATCGCCGCAGTCGGTAATGAAGTGAAAAATTGGCAAGTAGGACAACGGGTGGCAGTAATGCACCACATCCCTTGTATGCGTTGTGCGTACTGCCTCAATGATAATTTCTCAATGTGCGATGTCTACAAAAATATTTCCACCACCGCCGGCTTTAACGCTAGTGGGGGTGGTTTTGCGGAGTATGTGAAAGTTCCCGGTCATATAGTGCGATCGGGTGGATTGATTCCGATTCCTGATAATATCAGCTTTGAAGAAGCAAGTTTTGTAGAACCGACTAACTGCTGTTTGAAGGCAGTAAAAAAAGCTCAAATTATTCCTGGTCAAACAGTTTTGGTTACTGGTGCAGGACCTATTGGGTTAATGTTTGTCATGTTGGTGAAGCATTTCGGAGCAAAAGCGATCGCCACCGACTTACTGCCCTCTAGAATTGAAAAAGCTTTAAATGTCGGTGCAGAAGCAGCATTTGATGCCCGTGATCCCGATTTAACGGCTAAAATTCAAGCACTAACCGATGGTATGGGTGTTGATGTCACCTTGCTCGCTGTCCCCAGTGATAAAGCTTTCTTTCAGGCTCTTGATTGTACCCGCAAAGGTGGAAAAATCGTCTTTTTCGCCGAGTTTCCCGATGAAATGGAAATTCTTATTAACCCGAATCTTCTGTATCGCCGAGAAATTGACTTGATGGGCAGTTATAGTTCATCATATCGCCTGCAAAGTCTAGCAACTGATATAGTATTTAATCGACGCATCGACGTTGAAGCATTAATTAGCGATCGCTATCCCCTAGAAAAATTATCTCAAGCTGTAGAAATGGCGATCGCACCCACCTCGGAAACTTACAAAATTCTGATTTATCCATAGTTTTGGGGACTAGGGACTCGGGACTGGGGACTGGGGACTAGGGACTAGGGACTAGGGACTAGGGACTAGGGACTGGGGACTGGGGACTAGGGACTAG
>CASBQA010000023.1 GCA_949127635.1 Nostocales cyanobacterium PMM_0069
CAGCAAGTTTAGCCAAACGCTCTTGCAGCTTTTCTTTGTCGTAAGAAGATTCGGTTTCATCCATCTGACGACGGATTTGTTCAACACGAGCCTTCACAGCAACGTCGTTACCTTCAGCAACAATCGTTGTGCTGTCTTTGGTGATGGTGATGCGGCGAGCTTTGCCTAGCATATCTAGCTTGGTGTTGTCAAGCTTCAAACCTGCATCTTCGGTGATTAGTTGACCACCAGTGAGAACGGCGATATCTTCGAGCATCGCTTTGCGGCGATCGCCAAATCCTGGAGCCTTGACAGCAGCAACGTTCAATACGCCGCGCAGTCTGTTAACTACCAAGGTTGCCAAAGCTTCTTTTTCAATATCTTCGGCGATAATCACCAAAGGACGACCAGCACGAGCAACTTGCTCTAACACTGGTACGAGGTCTTGTACCAAAGCGATTTTCTTGTCTGTGAGCAAGATATAAGGCTCATCAAATACCGCTTCCATCCGCTCAGGATCGGTTGCGAAGTAAGGAGAGATGTAGCCTTTGTCAAAGCGCATCCCTTCGGTGATTTCTAATTCGGTGGTCATAGATTTCCCTTCTTCTAGGGAAATTACGCCTTCTTTGCCTACTCTGTCCATTGCTTGAGCAATCATCTGACCGACTTCTTCGTCGTTACCAGCCGAAATTGCTGCAACTTGAGCGATCGCTTTAGAATCTTCTACAGGACGAGCTTGTTCAGCAATGCTCTTTACCAAAAACCCGGTAGCTTTGTCAATACCGCGCTTCAAGGAAATTGCATTTGCACCAGCTGCAACGTTCCGCAAGCCTTCTTTTACCATTGCGTGAGCTAGCACGGTTGCGGTTGTTGTACCGTCACCAGCAGCATCGTTGGTTTTAGAAGCGGCTTGACGAATCAAAGCAACGCCAGTGTTTTCAACGTGGTCTTCTAATTCGATTTCTTTGGCGATCGTCACACCATCATTGACAATTTGTGGTGCGCCAAATTTCTTCTCTAGTACCACGTTACGACCCTTAGGACCAAGGGTAACAGCCACGGCTTCAGCCAGGATGTCCATGCCTCGTTCGAGGGCGCGACGGGCGTTTTCGTTATAGATAATACGCTTTGCCATAATTGCCTACGTTCAACCTGCTATTTGTAAATTTGTAAATTGTTGATTGATAGTTGTTGGTTGTTGGTTGTTCTACTAACCACGCTCCCACTAACCACTAACTAACGATCGCTAAAATGTCTTTTTCTGAAAGCAGGACATACTCGTCAGTGCCGAGTTTGATGTCGGTGCCGGCGTACTTGGAGTACAGCACCTTGTCACCAACCTTTACATCCAACGCTTGACGACCACCATCGTCTTTAATCTTGCCATCACCTACAGCTACCACTTCGCCTACTTGGGGCTTTTCTTTGGCTGTGTCGGGCAAATACAGACCACCTGCGGTCTTTTCTTCAGATGCGCTCACTTTTACGAAAACGCGATCGCCTAAAGGTTTTACAGTAGAAACGCTTAAAGATACAGCTGCCATAGGAATTTCTCGCCTCTTAGATTAGCACTCTCGACTCCTGAGTGCTAATGTAGCTAACTACGGTATGCAATGGCAAGAAATTGACTTGTACGGGTTCCCGAACTAAGCAACCAAAGTTATACTTAAGTACAAATACTCAATTATTTTTTGTTTACCGGGTTTTGTTTTGTTAGTTACGAATATTTTTATATGGTCAAATTTATTTGCAAAGTTGAAAAATTGATATAGAACAGTAATCAGGGAGCCGCTTAATGAGTAACAATACAGCGATCCAGTCTTGGTGTGAAAATCCCAAAAACCACTCATGTTTTCGACAATAAACCCTTAAGAAATTGTGTAAAAACTTTAGGACTTGCAAAAATTCAGCCACATGTTTTTATATGTACTGACCAGATAGTTCCTAAAAGCAACACAAAACAAGCTAATCTGGAATCTTGGGAACATTTGCTTGTTCGACTGCAAAGGCTCAAGCTTGACCAGCCGTCAGACAAATATCCCACTTGCATTTCTTGAACCAAAACCAACTGCTTGCGAGTTTGTTGTTCTAGACCGATAATGGTGGTTTACCCGGATGGTGTCTGGTATCGCCTGCGTTACCCCGGAAGTCCCGGAAAGCGGCTTAATCAAGAACACTTGATAGGCAATATGGTGGTGGAAGAATATGCATTTTTGACCCAACATGTGCTTTGAAACTTCCTTTCTTTATGAGCGAACATCCTATCGAAGCTTAAAATCCACTGGATATGAAACAGCAGTCAGCATAATTGAAGCGCTTGGTTGGTTTTTAGATAGGGTGATCAAACCTCCAATACCTATGTGTGAACGCAAAAGATTATTATTTAATCAGTGTTTTCCACCAGCCACCTACAAAGCGATCTATAATGACGCATTATAGTAACTACTGCTCTACGTATCCTTACTGGAGTTTTGCCATTGAATGACTAATATCACAAAAGCGATTTTCACTTTTGTGACATCGCTTAAGCAAAGGCAAGTTAAGTGGGAAAAAAAGGACAACATCTCAATAATCCACCATAGAGGATAACTAATCAAGACCTTGATCGACCCAAGCGCAACAAGTGCCACTGCTATGAAAGAGCCCAGCATGAAAGATCACAAAAGACTTCTACTGATTGATGATGACCCTAACCTCATCTTGCTGGTGAAGGATTACTTGGAATTCCGGGGATATGAAGTCATCACTGGGGAAAATGGTCGGGAAGCTCTGGAAATTTTAGAGCATGATACCCCTGACATGATCATCTGCGACGTGATGATGCCGGAAATGGACGGATATACTTTTGTTGAACAAGTCCGGCAAAACGAACGCACCAGCTGGATTCCCGTTCTTTTCCTTTCTGCGAAAGGTCAAAGTGCCGACCGAGTTAAAGGATTAAATAAAGGTGCTGATGTCTACATGGTCAAGCCTTTTGAACCCGAAGAACTCGTTGCCCAAGTTGAATCTTCGCTCAAACAAACTATCCGTTGGAAAGAACACCAAGCAAAAGGAGGAGAAAGCGGTTCCCGCATCCAGGTTCCCTTCGATGTCCAGCTAACTCCAACCGAACTGAAAGTAGTTCAGTTTGTTGCTAGGGGTTTAGCTAACCGGGAAATCGCTGAAGAACTAAACGTCAGTCAGCGCACCGTTGAAAGCCACGTTTCTAATATGTTGGGCAAAACCAATTTGCACAACCGTACTGAATTAGCGCGGTGGGCAATTGAAAATCAAATGGCGTAAAAACCCATTTGAGATTTAACAGAAGAATCTGAGAGGAGAAAATCTCCACTCAGAACTTCACAGAGAATGCGATCGCCAATCTCTCAAATTTCAATTCCAAATCGATATTATCAGCCATTTTCTTTGGAAATGGCTTTTTGTCTAATTTGTGAGACAACTTCAATATTTTGATTAGCGACGCTAATAATGGGCTGGTGTCTGTTCTTCCGGAAGTGCCAATTGCTTCAAGTCAGGCAACAGGGTGGGATAAAATTCAGCTTGCACACTACCGTCAACCTCCTCACATACTTCCAGAAATTAGTTCTCCACATCATACTATTTGCATTAATATTGGCGCTTGTGTCTTATTAGAGCATGTGGTGGATGGGCATATAAAGACAATCCATTC
>CASBQA010000024.1 GCA_949127635.1 Nostocales cyanobacterium PMM_0069
AATAATACGTACTCTGTGCTACCAAGGCAATTGTTAGCAAAAATACTAGAGCAAAAAAGTATAACAAAGCTCAAAATGTCAGTTAAAACTAAACAAAAAGCTTTTTGCTTGATATTAAGTAGCTAATGTGGTTTTTCGTTGACATAAGGGACTTGAAGCAAGTTTGCTTGGCTTAAAAGAAACTAAAAATTAATTAGGGGTCACTTTCAGGAATGGATCGAATGAACAGATTAACGTTTTGTGTGATTTTGTTGCATAGTTTGTGTTTATCATCAGCAAGCGTTAGCGCTAAGTCACCGTCTGTTAATGCGGTCGTTGACACCTTTGTTTTGCACAAAGGTACACCTTCCTCACAAAGCTATAAGAAGACAGAAGTGACGGGTAGAGAGGCTTTTTCCCTTTCCACACCGCGTCAGTCACAGAAAGCGAATGCTAATTTACACAATAAATTTGGGCTACCTAGAGAACAAGTATGGGTAATCGAGAATAACAAACAGCCCAAGCGTCAGCCTTTTATTTGGGTCGTTAAAGACAACAAAAAAGCTGCACAGCAACCATTTTTGCAAATCGGCAAAGTCGTCGACAAACCGGTTGAAAAGCCTAATACTACCACTAAACCAACCAAAAAGGATGAACTGCAACAATTTGATGAAGTAATTAAAGATACCCAAAAGCAGCAGGGACTGTTTACTCTTTACCGTAATAAAGATAAGAATAAAATTTATTTAGAAATTAAACCTGAGCAACTCAATAAAAATTATCTAGCCAATGCAACGCTAGAATCAGGAATTGGGGAACGCGGTATTTATAGCGGGATGCCTTTGCAAGATTTTTTATTTTACTTTGAACGGGTAAATAATAAGTTGCATTTTGTCGTCCGCAATGTTAATTTTCGGACTCGCGAAGGAGATCCACAAGCGCGATCGCTTGCCCGTTCTTTCAGTGACTCGGTTCTCTACAGCATCCCCATCAAAAGCATCAACTCCCAAAGCAAAACCATTCTCATCGACTTAAGCGACTTGCTACTTACCGACTTAGCGGGAGTATCTGCGAGTTTGGGAATCCCCGCTGATAAAGATGATTCTTATTTTGGTAGTGCTAAAACCTTCCCCGCAAATATGGAAATTGAATCGATTTTAAATTTCACCGGCGGCGGGAGTAAGGACGAACCTGTGGCGAATTTTGCTACACTACCTGATGACCGTGGCTTTACCCTGCGGGTGCATTATAGTATTTCCCAACTACCAGAAAACAACTATCAACCTAGGATAGCTGATGAACGTGTAGGTTATTTTATCACCGCTTATCAAGATTTATCTGACGACGATCGCGGCGATCCGTTTGTCCGCTACATCAATCGCTGGAAGTTGGAAAAACAAAATCCGAATGCGGCAATTTCCCCACCGAAAAAACCGATTGTTTTTTGGATTGATAACGCCGTCCCTCTAGAATACCGCGATGCCATTAAAGAAGGCGTTCTCATGTGGAATAAAGCTTTTGAAAAAGCCGGATTCCAAGATGCGATTCAAGTACAGCAAATGCCGGACAATGCCACTTGGGACCCGGCAGATATCCGCTACAATACTATTCGCTGGATTAACACGGTGGATGGATATTTTGCCCTCGGACCATCCCGCGTTAACCCGCTAACAGGGGAAATTTTAGACGCAGATATTTTAGTAGACGCTAGCTTTGTCCGCGCCCTGAAAAAAGATTATCGCGATATCGTCCAACCCAGTCAAGGAGAAAGCCGCACTTCTCTATCAGCCTTGATGCAAAATCGTTTGCTTTGTGCAAATGGTTTAGAAGCTAAAGATACTCCCAACCAAAAGCCGCAAGAAAGTAAATTGTTAAATCGTTTATCGAAAATGGCAGGTGAGTACGATTTATGCTATGGCTTAGAAGCTGCAAATCAGTTTGCAATTGGGACAACAGCAATGTCACTTTTGCAAAACACACCACCGACTAGCGAACAAGTAAAAGATTATATCCATCAATATATACGCTTAATTATTGCTCACGAAGTTGGACACACTCTCGGTTTACGTCACAACTTCCGTGGTAGCACTTTACTGCCTCCAGAAGAATTGAACAATACTAAAATAACTCGCAGCAGAGGTTTAACTACCTCGGTAATGGATTATATTCCCCCAAATCTCGCACCTCCAGGGGTGAAGCAGGGAGATTATTTTCCAAATATGGTGGGACCTTATGATGAATGGGCAATTAAGTACGGCTACACATCAATTCAAGCAGCCACTCCCGCAGCGGAAAAACCAGCATTGAATGCGATCGCTCAAGAATCTGACAAGCCTGAGTTAAGTTATTCTACTGATGAGGATGTGTCTGACCTCGATCCGACTGCCGATGCTTGGGACAATAGTAGTAATGTGCTGCTTTATTCCCAGTGGCAGTTAGAAAATTCCCGTGTGATGTGGGATAGGCTAAATAAACGTTATCCCTTAGCTGGCGATAGTTATAGTGATGTGACGGAACGCTTTAGTACGGTATTAAGTAACTATTTTCAGAATATTTATTATACTACTAAATACATTGGTGGTCAGTCTTTTTACCGAGTCAAAGGAGGCGATAGCCAAGGTAGATTACCGTTTGAACCAGTAACAGTAGAAAAACAACGGCAAGCGTTAGCGACGTTACAACAATATATGTTTGCAGAAAATGCGCTCACCTTCTCGCCGGAACTACTGAATAAATTAGCACCATCACGATGGCGACATTGGGGTAGTAGAACTCGTACTGGGCGTTTGGATTATCCAATACACGATTTGATATTAAACATGCAGAGTATGGTGTTGCGAGAATTGCTGTCAAGCGATCGCATTTCCCGACTCAGCGACATTGAACTTAAAAGTCCTCCTGGGAAAGCCTTGACTTTGCCAGAACTGTTTGATACTTTGCAAAATGGCATCTGGACCGAAGTTCTCAAACCAAACGGCAAACAAAATATGAAAATTAGTAGTTTGCGCCGAGGTTTGCAACAAGAATATCTCGATTTGTTGACAGCGATGGTGTTGCGAAAACAACGAGTACCAGAAGATGCGCGGACAATGGCATGGTATAAGTTAAAACAATTGCAAGAAAAGCTGAATGGGGCAGATTCAAAAGACGAGTATACGAAAGCGCACTTATTACAAACACGCGATCGCATTGAGAAAGTCTTAAATGCCCCATTGCAAGGAAATTAACCCCGCCGGTTTTCTCGTTGCTGCGCTCTGCGTGGCAATGCACTTCCTGGAGGCTCTGCCTCCAGAAGTAGAGGAGGCAGAGCCTCCTCCAACTGCATTACCAGTCAGAGACTGCTAACGAGAGAGAGAATCAGCAACCACCAGCCCATGTAACCCATTTGTGTGATAAGCCTACATGCATAGTTGAACCAGCAATTTCCTGTTCAGTGATCGTTGCTCCATTTATATTTGTGTTATTGAATTCTGCTTCATTCAAATTACTACCAATTAAATTTGCCCTTTGAAGATTGGCTCCACTTAAATCGGCTCCACTCAATTCTGCCTCGCTGAGATTAGCTCCAATCAAGTTTGCCTGCACTAAATTTGCACTCCGCAAATCAGCACGACTCAAATTAGTTCCCTCCAAATTTACCTTAATTAGGTCTGCGCCAATAAAGTTTGCCTCACTCAAATTTGCATTCTTTAAGTTGGCTCCATTTAGGTCTGCATCAGTTAAGTTTGACCGACTCAAATCGGCTCCACTTAAATCGGCTCGACTGAGGTCGGCTCCACTCAAATCGGCTCCACCTAAATTTACACCTCTCAAATCCGTATCAGAAAGGTTTGCTTGATGCAAATTTGCTCCGTTGAAATTTCGTTCTCCCGCTGCATATAACTTGCGGAGTTTGTTAGTATCCATGTTGTTTGCCTCGCTATGTCTACAGGTACTATAAATAACCCTCAAACCACACGAAGACATTTATTTAACAACTGCAATAGCACCTACCCTATAAGGATAGGGCTACACATACAAAGCCTGCCTACGCAGGCTTTAAAACTCTTGAGAGTTTCCTTTCCATCAGTCCGCGTAGGCGGACTTCGTTCCTATAGCCGCGACTTCCAGTCGTCCGGGCAAGATGTAAGTAAAACTAATATTCTTATTTTGCTAGAGTTTCTCTGTTGTGGAGCGTTTACTTCATGGAAATATATATCAATAGTAAAGACGTTCCGATGGAACGTCTCTACAAACATGTCGTTATTCAATCAAGCTTGATGTGGTTTATTATGCTGCAATAACTCAAGAAGCTTAAGCTCGATTTTCTCTCTTACTAACTGGTTGCCTTGTAAATTGAAGTGAATGTGGTCTTGATATATAGCTTTTGGCTCTTTGATGGCGTTGAATGTCGGGAGAAAATCTATATAAGTAATTTGCTGCGCTTCGGTAAAATCTTTAAGTCGTTGACGTGCGGTAATTTCATAATCGCGTGAACCTGGTTTACCAATTTCTCGCAGTAAAGGAGTCATCACCAAGAGAAATTGACAGTTATTTTCACGAGTCAGTGCTTGAATTTTGCTAATTGCTTCGAGATTAATGCCGACGCGATCGCCTTTCTCGTCTTGCACTGCTTTTAGTTCGGGAATTAACTTTTGTTTTGTCACATATCGCTCAAATACTTCCACCAACGCCAAAGCAGGTTTACTATCTGGATAGTTGCGATCGCGTCCTACTGGTATTGATGTCGGAGTCGTAGCAAACAAATCATCGGTATTAATTAGTAACACTATCGCCTCAGCGTTGAAAGTTCCAAAATGCTGCAAATAGGCTAATTCATTTCTCGGTCCCCAAGAGTTTGCGGAAGCATTCAGCACTTCGACTTCTTGATATTTACCAATATTTGCCGCGTTCCAAGAACGCATCATCAAACTAGAAATTGTATTATCTTGGTCTGTCCACCAGCCACCATTGGCGATAGAATCGCCTAACAACAACACCCGCAGCGTTGAGGGTGAAGCAGTCTTTTCTATTGGCGCACTTCGCATGGAATACTGATTAATTTCAATGCGATTACCAAAACGACGAGTACGCTGATTTGGTGCTAACAAATAACCAACTCTATCATCACCGACGTAAATTAGAGGATTGCCAAAACCAAAAAGCGATCGCAGTCCTACTTCTATGATTACAAACAGTGCGGCTATTACCGCCAAAACTATTACAAGCGCAACTTTCACCTTTCAACACCCTCAAATGATTTCTGAAGAAATAACCCCTTCCCTGGTAGCACCGAAGCGTAAAGTAACAATAACAAAAAAATTGAAAAAATCAGTAAGGATATATACTTACCTACTTTAATCTTATTTATATTCCGGTTTCAGTGTATTCACTCTGAAGATTATTAATATCAATCACAAAATTGTCCAAGCGTTAATCTACATCTAAAGGCATAGGTAATATTATTGATATAAATTTTGCCCAGCAAGAGCGAAAATTAATTATAAGTTTAGTTGCATATGCAAATAGAAAGACTACAATCAAAGCGGGCAAATGAGCACGCTTATCAAAGGAGGCGCACATCGCTATGTCCGACTTAAACCGAGGAATCATGAAGTTTAAGGGCGCAGATTCTCCAAAAGCGGTAACTATCTCTACCGTGCTTCTTTTGGGGTCGATCGCTGCTCTAATTATTTGGGCGCTGCAAGCTGCCTATGCGATAAACTAGGAATATTAACAGCTGTTGGGGGACACTGGCAAGGAAAGTTTGCCAAATTTATTTTTTGGGAGTAATTTATCTTTGTCTTAAGTGTTTCTCACCAGCTATTTAAAACACTCTGAAAATAATTTATATTTTCGACTTAAAACTTCACATCTAAAAATTTAAATCTGGGTATTGTCAAAACAGAGTGTGAAATGTATTCTAGATGTGACTAATACATAAACTGAGTGAAATGTCAAGCCACATATCTACATCATTAGTAAATTACTTGTAGTAATTGACTTAAGTATCAATCCCAAAGTATTTATATTTATTAATTTATGTGACTTTCATCGGCAAATGCATCCAAAATTTTCGATGCATCTGCCAGTTGTTAAACATATATGATATATGAAAAAATCGCCTTTATTGACGGCACAAAGAGCGAAGAAAGCTATAAATCTCAAACTCACAATTTACAATGCTTGAACTCTGGGGTGCCATAATTATTTTAATTGTCTGCCCTATCCTGGGGGCATTACCGCTAATTGACTGGATTACCCAAGCCATGATTGGGCGGCAATTGGCACATATTGGCACTGGTAATATTAGTGTTTCAGCCGCATTTTATCACGGTGGGAGACTGGTAGGAATTCTGGCGGTATTATCAGAAGCCTTGAAGGGAATTGCTGCCGTCTTACTTGCCCGTGCTTTCTTTGGAGAGGGATCGGCTTGGGAATTGATTGCCCTGATTGCCTTAGTATTAGGACGATACTGGGTAGGAAAAGGGGCAGGAACGACAAATGTTGTTTGGGGATTTGCGGTACACGATCCGCTGGTAGCTGTATTAGTGCTTTTTCTGGTAAGTATTACCTTTAGTGTTTTCCCCAACAGACAATTGGGAAAATACGGCGTTTTGGTGTTGTTTCCTATGCTTGTCACACTTTTGCACGCTGAAGATTTACCGAGAATCATCGCTGCTGTTGCTTTAGCGCTGTTACTTGGCTGGATTTATAAACGAATTCCAGATGATTTGAATTTACCAACCAAAAACGCCCAAAAAAATTCGCAAGCAGCTTTAGAATTTTTTCGCGGTGAGACGAATATTGTTTCTTTAGATGATGATTTGGATGCTGCGTTATTCGGACAAAAAGCAGCTACTTTATCTAAAATTAAGCGATGGGGTTATCCAGTACCAAAAGGATGGGTACTGGCACCGAAAGACGATGCCGAAGTATTAGTAGAGATGATGTATCCTTCTGAATTATCGCCTTTGGTGGTGCGTTCCTCGGCGATTGGCGAAGACTCAGAACAAGCTTCTGCTGCCGGACAATATGAAACAATTTTAAATGTTACCAACAAACAAGAGTTGCGAGAAGCGATCGCTCGCACTCAAGCTTCTTACAACGATCCATCTGCGATGCAATATCGACGCGATCGCGGTTCCCAAGAAGCAGCAATGGCAGTGCTAGTTCAGCAACAAGTGCAAAGTGTATATTCTGGGGTAGCTTTCAGCCGCGATCCAATTACTCGTCAAGGAGAAGCGATCGTCATTGAAGCTTTACCAGGAAGTCCGACTCAAATCGTTTCCGGACGAGTCACACCAGAACAATATAGCGCTTTTGTTGTCGAAACCGAAAATTTTAAGTTTGTGCAATTAGAAGGCACTGGAGTTGTACCACAAGCTTTACTGAAACAAGTCGCTTACTTGTGCCGACATATAGAAGAACGTTTTCACGGCATTCCCCAAGATATCGAGTGGAGTTATGACGGTCAAACTCTTTGGATATTACAAGCACGACCTATCACCACTTTACTACCAATTTGGACTCGCAAAATCGCTGCCGAAGTAATTCCCGGATTGATTCGTCCTTTAACTTGGTCGATTAATCGTCCTTTAACTTGTGGAGTCTGGGGAGAACTTTTTACAGTCGTTTTAGGCGATCGCGCTGAAGGATTAGACTTTAAAGAAACCGCCACACTTCATTATTCAAGAGCATATTTTAATGCATCCCTCTTAGGGCATATTTTTTTAAGAATGGGTTTACCGCCGGAAAGTTTAGAATTCTTAACTAGGGGTTCCAAGATGAGTAAACCACCTTGGAATTCCACCTTAAAGAATTTACCTGGATTGGCGAAGTTACTCAGACGCGAATTAAACTTAGAAAAAGACTTTAAGCGCGATTATCATAGACGCTTTGTGCCTGCTTTGTCGCAGTTGACGCAAGAATTTATTGATGACTTCGATCCGCCAAAGCTGTTAAATAGAATTGACTTTATCTTAGTATTGCTTCGTTTGGGGACTTATTACAGTATTTTAGCACCTTTGAGTGTCGCGCTGCGCCAAGGTGTTTTTGGCGTCAAAGATGGCAAAATTGATAATAGCCTCACACCAGAAATAGCCGCAATGCGCGATCTAAGTGCATTAGCCGCAGATGCTAAACAGGTATTACCTGAAGTCGAACCCCAGCAAGTATTTGAGCAATTAGCACCAACCCCAGAAGGGCAGAAAATTTTACAGAAATTTGACGAATTGCTTCAAGATTACGGCTATTTAAGTGAAGTGGGAACTGATATTGCCGTTCCTACCTGGAAGGAAGATCCCCAAGCGATAAAGCAGTTATTTGTGCAGTTGATGCAGGATAACCAACCGCTGATAAACAATTTAGAAGGAATTTATCGTCCGCAAAAAAGAAATAAAAAGCGAGGATTTGTGCAAAGGCGCGTGGATCTCAAAGGACGAGTTACTGAGGTATACTCGCGCTTGTTAGGTGAGTTGCGCTGGTGTTTTTTGGCTTTAGAGAAGATTTGGTTAGAAGTCGGCTTGTTGAAGGAAAAAGGGGATATCTTTTTTCTGGAATTGAATGAAGTGCGGCAATTGATAGAGAGTTGGGATTCTCGATTGATTTTGCAGTTGCAAGACTTAGTGTTAGTTAGGCGATCGCAACTTACAGAAGATAGTCAATTAAATCAAATACCTCTTTTAGTTTACGGCAATGCTCCCCCGGTGCCGCTAGCTCTTTCTAAACTCAATTCCGATCAAATATTACAAGGCATTCCCGCAAGTCACGGACAAGCTGAGGGAAGAGTCAAGGTGTTGCGGAATTTACAAGATATACCAGAGATTGACCGGGATACGATTTTGGTAGTGCCTTATACTGATTCCGGCTGGGCACCGCTATTAGTTAGAGCCGGTGGCTTAATTGCCGAAGCTGGTGGCAGATTATCTCATGGAGCGATCGTTGCTCGTGAATATGGTATACCAGCTGTGATGGATGTCCGTGGTGCTACCTGGCTTTTGCAAGATGGTCAGCGAGTCAGAATCGATGGCTATAGGGGTATTGTGGAATTATCTAATGATTTAAGACCGTAGTACAACATTTCATTAATACGAGCGCGAATTCTCCGCGTACCTTTGTGCTTACCTCTGCGATCCTCTGCGTTTAAATTTCAGCCCTCAATTCGCCACGATTTTACGCAAAGCTGTACTTAGTCAACAAATAAGGTGTAGGAAAGAGTTATGGAAATAGCGGTTTCCATGTCAGGTGGAAAATAGAAGCGAGTAAAACTTTCTCGCGGATTATCCATGACTACAACACTTTACCTTACCGAACCAGGAACCACTGTCCGCTATCGCAACGAGTCGCTGATAATTATCAGAAAAGAAAAATCAAAAACTTGCCGTTTGGGAGAAGTGGATTTGGTAGTGGTTTTACCTGGGGTTCAATTCACCGATGTGGCAATTTCAAAATTGCTCGACAAAGGTATTGAAACTATTTTTCTCCGTCAAGATGGTAATTTTCGCGGACGCTTGCAAGGACAGTTTGCAACCAATCCCGCGATTCGTATTTCTCAATATCGCGTTCTCGAAAGCACTTTTGGTATGGCATTGGCACAAAAATTGGTGTTGGGGAAAGTCCGCAACCAACGGGTGTTGCTACAACGTCGCAACCGTGCTTCCCAAGGACTAATACCTGAATTGTCCCAAGCGATCGATTCAATCAACACCTATTCTTACCATTTAAATAACACCTCTACACCATTCAATCGTAGTGAATTAATGGGTGTAGAAGGGATTTGCGCTCGTACTTACTACCAAGGATTGCGATATTGGTTTCCCCCTCAATGGAATTTTAACGGACGCAATCGTCGTCCACCACTCGACCCAATTAATGCGCTGATGAGTTGGGGGTATGGGGTGTTGTTAGCGCGGGTGTTTTCTGCTTGTGTACAGGTTGGACTCGACCCATATTTAGGTTTTTTCCATGCTACAGAACCCTATCGTCCTAATTTCGTGTTGGATGCGATGGAGGAATTTAGACCTGTGATTGTAGACCAAGCGGTAATTTCGATTATTCAATCGGATGTGTTGACACCGGAAGATTTTCAATCATCACCCGATGGTGTTGGTGTGTGGGTAGGTGATCTGGCTAAAAAGCTATTCCTTGGGGAGTTGGAAAAGCAATTCCGCAATACGGTTTTATATCCACCGCAGAACCGTAACTTGAGTATGAGTCAAATTATTTTGGAACAAGCTCGGAGTTTGGGACGGTGTTTGGTGGAATTAAGTTTAGATTATGAGGCATTTGTAATCAAATGATAAAACTTTGGTTGGTTTGCTACGACATCCCAGATGATAAACGTCGCACCAAATTAGCAAAACTCCTCGAACAAAATTGTCAGCGCGTCCAATATTCGGTGTTTGAGTGTCCTTTGGAAACAAATATTTTGAGTCATCTGTTAGTCACGCGCTGGCTACCTTTACTTACAGCGATTTTCAGCTAAATGAACCACATTATTTTTATCTCACGCAAAGGCGCAAAGGCGCAAAGGAAGAAAAGTGTGGTCTAAATACATGAAAACTGCTGTAAGGTGAGCGAAGATAATCTGCGGGTTTATCCCCTTGATGCGACGGCAAAACAAAAGGTGCGGGTATATGGCAGTGCTGAACCCTATGAACCACCGGATTGTTTAATTTTGTAACGATTAGAGTTGGGAAATTAATTATGGTGTGAAGGCTGAAATTGCCTTTACATCTGCTTTTCAAGCAATGTAACGAAATGTAAAATCAAATGTGAAAATGACGCAATGAGGATGAAGAACTATGAG
>CASBQA010000025.1 GCA_949127635.1 Nostocales cyanobacterium PMM_0069
GGGGAAAGAAGAATTGTCCCCCTTGTCCCCTTGTCCCCTTGTCCCCTTCCCTAATTACGGAGTCTGTACCAAATAAGGTGAGGGAATTGCTTGAGCGCGTCCTGCACTAACTAGCGCTTGGTAAACAAAAGCAGCAACTTCTGCCCTAGTTGCCTCACGATTTGGATTTAGTTGCTTAACGGTAGGATAATTAATTACCAATTGCCTGGAAGTTGCAGCAGCAACAGAACCTGTAGCATATTGGGGAATCTGTGCCGCATCAGTATAGAAACCCAGAGCATTTTGAGTCTGGGCATTTAAACCCAAACCGTTGGCTAAGGATACTAACACCTGCACTCTAGGAATTTGCTGCTGTGGTTTAAACGTACCGTCGGGATAGCCAGAGACATATTGACCCTGGTAAGCAGATTGAATTGCTGCGTAAGCCCAGAAATTGCTTTGCAGATCCTTAAAATCAATACCTGAGCGTTTGCTTGCTGGCGATAAAGCTTTATTGACGATAGTAGCAAATTGAGCGCGTGTTACAGGTTCATTAGGTTTAAAAGTGCCATCGGGGAAACCTGCAATAATATTCGCAGAGGCTAAAGCTTCAATGTATCCTTTTGCCCAATAACCCCCAGGTACATCCTTAAAAGAAGTTTGACCGTTACCTGCGGGTGGTTCAACGCTGGCAGCAACAAAATCTACCTTGCCAGAAATTCGGGTAGGGTCAATATCATTACCAACAGCAACTATTGTATTCACAGTGGTTGCATTTAATACGTCAAAAAGCTTTTTCGGGTCTTTTTTCCCGTTATTGCGAATCAGATTTTTACCAGGATTTTCCTGAGTTCCCAAGTCTGGTAAAGATTTCTGAAGCGCAACTAATCCGTGATCTCGGTTATCCTGAATTACATTATTACGCAGGATCGGTTTGGCGCTGCCAGTGACAACAATGCCGCCAAAGTTTTGGATAATTTGATTATCAGTAATTAAAGGAATTGCCAAATCGCTAACTGCAATTCCAAAACCAGTTGATTGAAACAAGTTATTGCGAATTTCACCTGTGGCAGATTTAGCTACGGAAACACCGTTGCCTTTGTTCTCACTAAAGACGTTATTTTCAATTTTAGGATTACCTGTACCCGTAACGAAAATACCTTCTCTTATACTGTTAATAAATGTACTGTTTGCAATTCTGGGATTAGTTGATTCAACCCACACGGCACTACCGCGTTGATTAGGATTGGTGACAGTAACGCCAGTGATAGTAGAATCTTTGTCAGCACGAATTGTAATGTTCTGACGCGCAAAGGTGGGGCTAACGAAGAAATCACCACCTGTAATTAATATCGCCTGACCTCTGCTGGCATCATCACCGCGCAGTGTGATACCTTGTTTAACAAACAATGGGAATTTTTCGCCACTTTCACTGTTATAAGTACCACCAGTAAGTTGAATAACTGTACCTGGTTGAGCCTTGCTGAGGGCGAAGGTGATAGTTTTATAGGGTGTTGCTTCAGAATTGCTAGTAGCGCTGTCTGCACCAGTCGCTGGATTAACGTAAATTGCTGTTGCTGTTGCTGGAACTTGCGCGGTTAGAGTTGGAGTAATACCTTGAAAGAGGGTAGCATCAGAATTTACTTGAGCTGGCGATCGCATTGATCCGGCAGAAACCAGTATCAAGGCGCTTAGTCCTGCTCGCAAAGGTAGAGTATATCTAGGGTGACTGCTAGAAAGAATGCGAAAAGTTTTCGATTGAGGCTTGTGAAAACCCTGACGTTTCATCTTTTTTATATCTGTGATTTGAGTGAATTAAGGTAAGTTGAAAGAGTGTCGATAGCAGCCATGTCGCTGTAAAACCTATGCAAAACTATACTGGAATAAGAGCACCTTATCAGCCAAATTCTTGAATAAAAATCAACGCTAATGTTGTTTAATGTTACAGTTTGAAAACTGTCAAGCTGAATTGAAGTTTGACCAAAAAGCCTCTTATAGTAGTGTCTTTGGGCTGTAATTAAAAGCTATTGCAGTTGACAATACTTCTGTAGAGACGTTCCGGTGAAACGTCTCTAAGCCTATTTAATCACAACGCAGTCTGCTGTATCGTTAAAAGCAAAAGCACAGCTTGGGGAAATAAGGGAAAATGCGTTGCCAGTTTTTGTCTGTGTCTGGTGGGTTAGTTTTAGTAATAAATATTTATTTTATACTTTCAGGTGTTCCTGCTTTGGCTGCGGAAACGGTGGTGTTGAAGTATCGCATCTTCCGAGAATCAGTCTCGGTACAGGAGTTGTCTACCTTTGCCCAAACTGGTAAACTCTCAACTACCTTAAGAGTGAATTTAGCTTTGGCTAGACAAAACCCTCAAGCAATTCGTCAGTACTTGACGGAACCTGTGAAGGTAAATCCGGTGATTTTAGATAAAGTGTTGAATAGCCGAATTGGCAACGTGATTTTAGATCCACTTACTCAAGTTATTCACACGCGATCGCGTCAGGCAGACAAACAAGCTTTGCGTGCTGCTTTGGTAGTTTCTGCTAGTAAAGATAGGCAAATTACACTGATAGAAGTTATTCAAAATTATCCCACAAAGGAGGTGGAAGTTGAAGGAGACCGTCTAGAAGCTGCCTACCGTCAACTCCGTCGCTTGCAGGGAAATTTACAAGATATACTCGGTTTTTAAGTATTTTTTACGTCAAAAAACTAGCTTCACATTTATGCTGATGACAAATAGCCAATTGCCTTTGTAATATTGACAATCAGCTATAGGGATTATTTTTTCTCGTCATTTATACTTAGCTACTTAGTAAGCTAAAGTTTCTAAAGTTTCCCGCAAATAGCGCTTTACTTGCTGATCAAGGTGAAGCTTTTGTAATTGAGCATCATGTTCTAGTTGCCAGCTTTGGAAGCCAGAACTTGCGGCGATCGCCGAGATGAGACTATCCCAAATTTCCGTAACGGTAGAAGTTTGAATTCGAGCCATAATTACTTATTCCTCAGTTTTAACTTTGACAGTCAACTGGGGCAAGATTTGATTAACCCGCACCCCTAAAATTGTAAAATCCTGCTTAATCTTTTCTAAAGATAACGGTTCTAAAGCAGCAAATTCTGTTTCCTTCGTCACGAAAACTCGTGCGACACTCAGGGGAATTTGCAAAAATAAATTACTCGCTAAAAAGGATAATCCTGCAAACAATAGTGCTAAACCTCTCCATTGAGGTAAAAGCCGAGCAGTGTTTGCTACCAAGGGAGTTGCTTGATAAAGCAGTCCTAGTACTGCAACTGATAATACAGCTCCGAAAACTGCTAGGAAGCGATTTAATTTTGTATTAACTAAACAGAGAATTTTACGCTGGGGTTCTGAGAGGGTTTCTGGCTTCTTAGCTACTCCCAGAAGGGCAAATATATAAAAAGGACGGCGTAACTGCATCCACAACAGCGGTAGAACGCCAATTGCCGCAACTACTAATAATTCTAACCAAATTGGTAGTGAGCGATCGCCTACTGCCAAAAACAATAAGCACAACGGTAAAAAAATTGGCAGCGTTGCCAATCCAGCAACGTGAATCCACAAAATAGGTTCAGAGCGAAATGAGGACATAGTATAATTAGAAGTTATGAGTTGAGAGTTAGGAGTTAAAAACTCATATCTCATAACTCCTAATTTATAGCTATTTTGCACTCAGCACTATCTAGTTGAAGTCAAAGTGCGGCGTTTCGTTACCATTTGGTAGGAATCGATGCTGTCACTTACAGCCCAGTCGTTGAATTTATCAATGCCGATACCGCATTCATAGCCAGCATTAACCTCCTTAACATCATCTTTCATCCGTTTGAGGGAGTCAAGAACACCTTCGTAGATGACTTTGTTATTACGACGCACTCGGATTTTGCTGTTGCGAAGCAGCTTGCCAGATTGCACGTAGCTACCAGCAACCGCACCACGACCGATGGCGATGACGGCACGTACTTCTGCAATACCCAGGTGTTCTTCTACTAATTCTGGCTCTAACAGACCTTCCAAGGCTCCTTGAATGTCTTCTAGGAGTTTGTAGATGATGTTGTATTCTCTTACATCCACACCAGATTCATCGGCGGCTTGTCTGGCACCACTAGCGTAAGTAGTGTTGAAGCCAATGATGACGGCGTTACTGGCGGCTGCCAAGTCAATATCTGTCTCGGTAATTTCCCCAGGAGCAGCCAACAACATGCGAATTTGCACTTCGTTCTGCGGGATTTGTTTGAGCGATCCCACAATGGCTTCTATAGAGCCTTGGACATCTCCCTTGAGAATCAAGTTGAGTTCCTTTAACTCGCCTTCTTTCGCTTGAGCGGAGAGGGTTGTCAGGGTAACTCGTCCTTGTAATAGGCGGGATTGACGTTGTTTGTCTGCCCTGTCTGAAGCGAGTGCGCGAGCTTGTTTTTCGTTCCCGAAAACCTCGAATTCGTCGCCAGCCCCTGGTACATCACTTAAACCCAACACCTCGACGGCAAAGGAAGGACTTGCAGCTTCAACTCTGACACCTCTGTCATCGACCATTGCCCTAACTTTACCAAATGCTGATCCAGCTACGAGCATATCGCCGACGTGGAGAGTACCATTCTGAATTAACAAAGTCGCAACTGCGCCTTTTGCTTTATCCAGATGAGCTTCAATGACTGTTCCTTTAGCAGTCCGATTTGGATTGGCAGATAGTTCGCCTACCTCATCGACAATTAGAATCATTTCTAAGAGCGTATTTAGGTTTTCGCCCTTAATCGCGCTGACGGGAACCATGATTGTGTCACCGCCCCAATCTTCTGCGGTCAAACCATACTGGGTGAGTTCTTGTTTCACCCGCTCTGGCTGTGCCCCTTCTTTGTCAATTTTGTTGATTGCAACGACAATTGGCACTCCCGCTGCTTGGGCATGTCTAATAGCTTCAATGGTTTGGGGACGAACACCATCATCAGCAGCTACAACCAACACAGCAATGTCTGTCACCCGCGCTCCCCGTGCCCGCATAGCTGTAAAAGCTTCGTGACCGGGGGTGTCAAGGAAGACAATTTGCTGCGTTTTGCCTTCATGTACGACATCGACGTGGTAAGCACCGATGTGTTGTGTAATACCACCTGCTTCCCCAGCAGCCACTTTGGTTTTGCGAATCGAGTCGAGCAGGGTAGTTTTGCCGTGGTCTACGTGCCCCATAATTGTCACGACTGGCGGACGGCGCACAAGGTTTTCCAAGTCTCCTGCTTCGATCATTTCCGTGACTTTAATTGCCTCGGATTCTAGTTCGGCGGTTTCGACTGGTATTTCTAACTCGGTTCCAATCAGGGTAATGGTGGGAATATCCAGGTTTTGGGTGATGCTTACTGCCATGCCTTTCATGAACAGGATTTTCACAATCTCTGTATCGGCGATTGCTAAGGCTTCAGCTAGTTCTTGCACCGTCATGGGACCGGTTACTACCAGTTTTTCTGGACGATCGCGCTTTTGCTCTTGTTGGCGTCCGCCTTTTTGATCTCGGTCGCGATCGCGATCGCGGCTACCTGATTTTTTACTACCTCTAGCAGTTGGGATGCTGGTTGCTGGAGCTATTGTCGGTGACGAAGGTCGGCTTGCCTTGGGTTTGGGAGGACGAGCGATGGAAAGGCTGACCTGAACCGTGAGAAGTGAATCTGGATCTTCATCATCAAGCAAGTCTTCTTCAAATTCATCATCCAGGATCGGCTTAACTCGCTTGCCTTTGGTGACTCCCTTCCCTGCTTTTTCTTTAACTTCGTCAATAATTTCCTCTTCCTGCCACTTTTTACCACCTTTAAGTAGGCGAGGTGGTGTGGGGCGTTTGAGGTCGAGCAAATCGGGTGGTACGGGATCGTCATCCAGAGAGTCTTGTTTGGCGGAAACGCCCGCAAGCCCTCTTGGTGGAGTTGCCACTGGTGAGGCTACTGGTTTTTCACCTGGACGTACCGGTCTGGGTCGTTGCGGATCTCCTCCAGGCATTGGCGCAGATGGTCTACTACCTTTTTGCTCTGGTCTGACTGGTGCGGGGGTAGGTCGTCCTGCTGGACGGGGTGCATCTGATGCTGGCTGGTCGCTTGGCGGTCTGTCGCTTGTTGGTCTGGCGACTTTGGGTTTTACCTGATCGCGATCGCGCTTCAGGACCGGTTTTTGTGACTGATTCAGCGATGGCGCTTCAATCGGCTCTCCCATTTCTACCAGAGGTTCTTCATCTGTAGTCGCTGTTTCCGTAAGTGGTCTTGCGGGTGGCGCTACTAGTTGCGGTCTTTGCGGTTTTTCCGGTTTTGGTCTGGGAGCAACTGTTTTCTCCGGTTTTTCTGCGGCTGTTTTTTCTGGTATCGGAGTACGATCAAGCGGTTGCTCTGCTTCAGTCACAGGAGGTTTTTGTGCGGTCTCCGACTGATTCCGGGGTACTGGTCGAGTTGGTGCCGTCGGCTTCATTGATGATGAGACTGGTGTGGCGAAGGGTCGTGGAGGTGAAGGAGGATTAGCCTCAGAAGAAGCAAATTCAGTATTAATAGCAACTGACGCCTCTTGGGCGTTGGAGTTAGTGTTTCTCAATATTTTGGGTTTGCGAATTTCCAAAATTTGTTGTTTGTGGGGTGCGGTTGGTCGGGAAGGTCCACCAATTTGTGGTGAATTTGCTTTATGACTGGTTGTAAGTTCTTTTTTTGGCATTACATTCGTAGCAGCCAGTTTTTCGGCTGCTGTCCGGATTTGTTCTGCCTCTGTTTCTGAAATTGTACTGCTATGGCTTTTGACCGCAATATCGAGCTGGTCGCAAATTGCTAATAGCTCTTTGTTATCCAAGTTCAATTCCTTTGATAATTCGTAAATTCTCACTTTGCCGTTGTTCATCCACTCTTCCCCAATAAGATTACAGTTTTAGCGGATGGCTGCCTGGGAGTGCGACATCTCCATCCTTTGAGTACTGTGTTTAGGTTGCCCAGATAAGATTTTGCCGGTGCCTCCAATCAGGAAAGAGAGATGTTTCGGTTTACTGCTGGCATCTCCACATCCAAGGATGGGTGATGCGATTGCGCGATCGCGCTACCAGGTTGCCATATTGTTTTTTTTGTTTTGCTGATTCTGATTCCACAACACAATCGAGTAAAACTTTTTGGGAAGCTTCGCTGCTCTGCAATCAAGTTGAGAAGCGATCGCGGTAGCTGCTAACTACACCCTTTTACTATTTTGGCATTAACCCAAGCAATCAAGTCAGAATGTGATGATAGCGTATTAGTATGGCTATCAGTACAATGTCTGTTGTGATTACCGCCAAAACCCGAATATTAACAGGTATGGCTTTAGGCTAAACGTTGCCACAATGCTTCATACAGTGTTTCTGGCACTGATGCATGTAGCGATCGCCCTAGTCTATTTTTTTTTTGAGCAGCGCAAAGGCAGCCCGCTTGCGGACAAATGTAAGCAGAACGCCCCATGCCCTCATTTAATTGTACCTGTCTAGATGGAAAGACGCGGACAATCCGCCAAAACTCTTCTTTTAATTTGACTTGGCGACAGCTGATACAACGTCGATAATTCTTTTTCATCTCTTTTGTCTGGGTTCATGGCAGTATTTTTTGTTAAACAACTCCTCAGTAATAATATTTGTATTTTCTTATATTCTCAACTAGTCCTTTATAATCCGTGTTAATGACAAGATAAGATTTGTTAAGTTATTTGTATTTGTACCCGGTTTATTAATGTGTTGAAAAAGGGACTGGGGACGCTTTCCTTACTTGGAAGGGGATTGGGACCCACTCCCTCGTTTTAAAGAAAACGGAAGTGCCTTTTCCCCAGTAAAGAGTCCTCAGTAAGGCGATCGCCATACAGTGCGTAAGTCCTAACTCAAACTACCAATAAAGACAAGATGCTTTGAAATGTAGCACCTCTTATTCCTGAAGCGTTAGTAAGTTTGGCTATAGCAAAAGGTGTATCATAAGCCACAGCTAAATCGGCTAGGCGTTCTAAAAGCTGTTTTAACGAACTTAAAGAACTTTTCAGCAACAATTGTCTAAAATCGTCTGCTATTTCCGATTTTTCTTCTATGAAATTTTGCAAAGCTACTCTTAAATCAGATGGAAAATTATCAACTGACTTCATAACTGTTTCTAACTTGTTTTGAGATGCTTCTATTTCTTCATCTTGCTCATCTTGCTCATATTCTTCATCTTCTTCATCTTGCTCATCTTGATACTCCTCGTCGTTTGTTTCTAATTCCTCGTACTCATCTGCTTGGTCTAGGTGTAGTTGCTCTATTTTTTCAAGTTCCTCAAA
This sequence comes from Nostocales cyanobacterium PMM_0069, assembly GCA_949127635.1. GTDB lineage: Bacteria > Cyanobacteriota > Cyanobacteriia > Cyanobacteriales > Nostocaceae > Hassallia. Next base: position 8,264 of record CASBQA010000025.1, read on the forward strand.
CTCCCTTTCATCTTCTTCTTGTTGATGTTTTGCTCGGACGGCGACAAATTTTGCATCTTCCGCTGCGGGGTCATACTTTGCTTTGTCTTTGATGTCAATTTTCCAGCCAGTCAGACGAGCAGCTAAACGGACGTTTTGTCCTTCTTTACCAATAGCTAAACTCAGTTGATCTTCAGCTACTAAAACGTGAGTTTGGCGACTTTCGGGGTCCATTAATCGTACTTCATCGACTCGTGCGGGACTCAAGCCGTTAGCAATGTATGTTGCAGGGTCTGGTGACCAACGAATCACATCGATTTTTTCCCCGCGTAATTCATTAACCACCACTTGAATTCGCGATCCTCGCGCTCCAATACAAGCACCAACTGGATCGACATCGCGATCTAAGGTGTCAACAGCAATTTTAGTTCGCGGTCCGACGTAACGTGAAGGAGGATTAGCTTCTCTGGCTACAGCAACAATTCGCACAACTTCATCTTCAATTTCCGGCACTTCGTTGGCAAACAAATATACTACTAAACCAGCATCTGCTCTGGAAACTAGTAATTGCGGTCCGCGTTGCTGTCCTTGAGAAACCTTTTTCAAATATACCTTAAATGTCGCATTTGCTCGGTAATTATCGTTAGGCAATTGTTCGCGCTTGGGTAATTCCGCTTCTACCTCTGGTTGACCGAAGCCACTGATAACTGCCATAATCACTGACTGCCTTTCAAAGCGCAGCACTCTTGCTTGGAGTACAGTTCCTTCTAAATCTTGAAATTCTTCTTGCACCATCTGGCGCTGTTGATCTCGCAGTTTTTGTGCTAAAACTTGTTTGGTTTGCATCGCCGCCATGCGACCAAATTCTTCTTTGTCAGGGGTAACATCTAGCACCACTGAATCTCCTAATTGCGCTTCGGGAGCTACTTCTTGAACTTCTTTTAAAGAAATTTGATGGTCAGTATTATTAACTTCTTCAACAATGCTTTTAGTGGAAAGAACGCGAAATCCTTGTTCGTCAACATCAAGTTCTACTTCAAAATTATTAAAGTACTCTTCATCAAATTGTCTTCGCTCTAAATTTTGGGCGCGGCGATAACGTTCGTAACCTTTTAGCAGTGCTTCTCTGATAGCTGATTGAACTGCCAGACGCGGTAAATTACGTTCGCGACTGATATTTTCAATTAAATCTTTTAATCCCGTTAATTTAACTGTAGACATAGATTTATCTCCTTTAATTATTATGCAGACACTCAGCACAAGTTAGGAATTGTAGTTGTAGAGACGCGACCGATCGCGTCTCTACAGTTATGAGTTTTCAAATAACTCAAAACTCATAACCTAACTCTTAACTCCTACTTCCTTCTGCTAATTGTTATCTGCTCTCATTCAACTGCACCCTACTTATGAGAGTGCGAGGAATTTCAATTACACGACCTTTTTGGTTTAAGTAAACTGATATTTCATCTCGGCGAATCAACTGACCAATCCACTCTTGCTGTCCGTCGTAGGGTTGGGAAGTAAAGACAATTACAGGAAATCCTTTGAAGGACAGGTATTCCTTGTCGGTTGTCAGTTGCCGCGAAATACCAGGACTTGACACCTCTAAAACGTAAGCATCTGGAATGATATCCGATCCATCTAAGGCGGCTTCTAAAGCACGGCTCATCCGCTCACAATCATTCAATCCAGTCTCCTGTTGGGGATTGCGGATATCTACCCGCAACACTGGTGGACGTTGGTTAGTATGAAAAACTACCCCAACGACTTCTAATTCCAGTTCTTCTGCTACTGGTGTTGCCAAATCAATAATTTGTGGGATTAAGGGATGAGTCATGCAATATTTCAATAAAAAAAGTGGGCATTGACCCACTTCCTGCGATAAGGATATCTTCCAAGAAGTATTGTGCCGAACCAAAGATGGATCGACCTAAATTGAGTTTAGCGCATTTCTTTTGGGGGGAGAAGCGAGAAATTATTCATGAAGAGGGGGAAAGGGGAAAGGGCAAAGGGAAAAGGGTAAGAA
>CASBQA010000026.1 GCA_949127635.1 Nostocales cyanobacterium PMM_0069
AGATTGCGTTTGAGTAAATCAGAAGAAAACGAGACAATATTCAGCGGTGTGCGGAATTGGTGACACAGCATAGACACAAAACGTTCTCTCAGTTCGCTGAGTTTTTTTGCTTGTTCTAAAGCTTGTCTAACTTCTGATTCTGCACTTTTGTAATCGGTAATGTCAATCGCTGTGACGAATTCGACTGGGTTACCAGAAAAATCAAGTAATACATCCATCACTTCCACAGTACAAGCTAGCCACCGCTCTAAGCCACTTTTGGTGAGAATCTGCATTTCTTGGTATTCACACGCAGCCGCACGATCAAGCTTATTGACTTGCCTGAGCTTTTTGCTTTTAATTAATCGGTTAAGGTTAAAGTTATTCAGCAGTTCTTTTTTAGTGTAGCCTGTGAGTGCCTCCGCTGCCTGATTTACATAGCAAAATTTTGAATTTTGAATTAGGAAAACACTAGCATCGGTGGTTTCTGCTAAAATACGAAATCTGGATTCGTTCAGCCTGAGTGCTGCTTCAGTGCGTTTGAATTCTGTAACGTCCCAAATACTCCACACTCTGCCGATAATTTTATCATCAAGTCGTTGCGGTTCTGAGTAATGTGCAAAGGTTCTCCCATCTTTCAATTCTAGTAAATCGTATCTTTCGCGATCGCATTGAATTTCCATTTCCCATACGCAATCAGAAAAAAGTTGTGGATCTTTAACTTGGCTTTCAAAAAAAGCTTTAGCTCGTTTACATTTTCTGGATATAGTTACTGACTTGGGGAGTTGCCACATATCCATGAATTTTTGATTGTAGCAAAGAATTTCCCCATCAAAATTTACTGCAAGTATGCCATTAGCAGTACATTCGAGAGTCGAACGCAGTAAATTAACAGATGTTTTGAGTTCTTCTTCTTTTCGCTGATATTCCGCAGATACTTCCTGATGTAACTCAATGTTGGCATAAGAAGATTTATCAGCATACCGCTGCATACTAAACTCTACTATCTCCTGACTGCGATCGCTAGCCAAAACACAAGCAATTCCCTTACCTTGATGTTCTACATAAGTGAGGGTAATCCCCATCAAAAACATCTGCCCTTTCTTTGTGCGGTAACGCGATTTCAAAGATAGCGAACCTTGTAATTTTAGCGATCGCCATTGTTCCAACCAAACTTCTGGTAAGAAATCTACATCTATATCCTGCAATGTCATTCCCAGTAATTCCTCACGGGGATACTCAGTAATGCGACAGGTTGCATCGTTGACATAGAGAAATTCGGAGTTCTCTTGTAGACAAAAAGCAGCATCTGCAACCTGATTTATCAATAAATGAGCCAAATGCATCTCTTGAGGCATTAAAGCCAATTTAGAGTTGGATGGAACTAACTTGTAATCGCCAAGATTCATGGAAATACTAACCCTTTTTAATCCGTCAGCACCAATGTTATAAATGGGCTTGTAATCATGAATTACTAATTTTTTTGAGGTCTTAAAAATATTAATTTTTTAATCCCACTTCTTAAATTATCAGAAAACTCATCTTCTTAATAAAAGTTTACACAATCTTTACAATACAAGATTTTCTGCTATAGAGCAACAAATAAAAACGACGATAAACGGCTAGTTTAATATAATAAAAAGAGTAAATAAAACAATTTCTACTATTAACGCTGACCGTTATCTTTTTTGCTTCAAAATGCCAATAATATCGTTAATTTAGTTAAGGTCTCAGGCAAGCTTGACTCATAACTCATAAACTTAATTTATCTTAACATAAGTCTCGTGCCACATACCTGTCATCTGTCACAAGTAATACAATTTTCAATACACGTAATTAGCATCGACCAAAAGGTAGACAGTGTATTAAATCTTGATGTGTACAACAACACAAATATCTGAGGTAAAACCTATTTGGTAGAAACAGAACTGCAAGGAACAAAAAATCATTTGTTCTCTTTGCTTCCACAAAAAAATGTATTATTTAATACTTTCTTTTAGATATTTAAGGGGATTGCTATTTTATTTAACTATCCCAAGGAATAGATTTGTAAGCTATGCAGAATCAGTATTGCAGTTCTTGCTAAACAGCAAAAAAAATGACAAGGCGATCAAAAGATTATTCATTGTAAATACTTCTTAATCTCCCGTAGTCTTGTTTCCAGAAGCACATGTAGAAAGGTTTAGTACTAACTATATTCTTTTGCAATATTTAAATGTTACCACTCTCAACCAAGCCAGGTCAAAAGTTACAAGATAAACTCAGTTTTTCGTTTTCTGCATTATTGAAAAAATGAGCTTAAGGGCTGTTGAGTAAGTTACAGAGATTTTTTTGCCAGCAATTTTTTAGGATTTACGTAAAAGCAATGACTCAAAAATATACCGCATCTACAACAGAAATTACCCCAAGACCGTACAACCAAAACGGTTACCTAGAATCAGGTGCAAACTCCAAATCGCTGACAGTTGCGGATGCGATCGCCGAAATGTTGGAGAACTTGGGAGTAGGCTGTGCTTATGGTGTCGCCGGAGGAGCGATGGCAAGCCTTTGGGGTGCCCTATCAAATAGTACCATGCAGGTGCTCAACTTTCGCCATGAAGCCGGAGCCGCCTTTGCTGCCACCGAAGCTTACTTTGCTTCTGGTAGTCCGAGCGTAGTTTTCACCACCGCAGGACCGGGAATGACCAATGCCCTCACAGGCTTATTTGCGGCTCGTGGAGAAGGTGCAAAAGTGATTTTGTTATCAGCTTGTACCTCAGCAGCGCATCGTGGACGCTGGGCAATTCAGGAAACCAGCACCAGCACATTGCCCAGTAGCGGCATATTCACCTCAGGAGCGCTGTTCAACTATGCTGTCACCATCGAATCTGCCGCTCAACTTCCGCAAATTTTTCGGAGAATTGCTCTGGGGTTAGCGCAACCTGGTGGATTTGTCGCGCATTTGAGCATTCCCACAGGTGTACAGACAACCACAGTTGATGAAACAACCCTGCCCGATTTAGGAGTTGGTTGTTTATCGGTGGCGCCATCAGAAGAAGCGATCGCTAAATCTGTAGAATTACTATCCGAAGGACCCTTTGCCATCTGGGTTGGATTCGGTGCTAGAAATGCAGCCGAAGAAATTCTCCAGCTTGCAGAAAAAACAGGTGCAGCAGTCATGTGTTCACCTCGCGGTAAAGGCATCTTTCCTGAAGAACATCCGCAGTTTGTCGGAGTCACAGGTTTAGGTGGTCATGGATCTGTCATGACATACATGCAATCTGCAACTCCATTACGCACCTTAGTCTTAGGAACACGCTTAGGTGAACCGACCTCGTTTTGGAGTCCGGCAATGGTTCCCCCAGGTGGTTTTGTGCATGTAGACATTGACCCAGAAGTGCCAGGAGTGGCTTACCCATCAGCCAAAACCTACCCCGTGCAGGCTGACATCAAAGCCTTTGTCCAAGCGTTGTTGAAGCATATGCCAGAGAATAACGCGCAGCAAATATCCTTACCCAACCCTGAAAGAGAAGAAATTGAACCAGGTGCTGATATTCCAGTGCGACCAGAAGTATTGATGGCAGCCATTCAAAAGGTCATCGTCGAAGGTAGTGATGCCGTAGTTATGGCAGAGTGTGGTAACTCCTTTACCTGGTCAACTCATTTACTGAGATTTTCACAAACAAATCGCTACCGTGTCAGCACCGGGGTTGGGGCAATGGGTCACGCCGTCACCGGAGTTGTGGGAGCAGCGCAAGCCAGGAATGGTAAAGCTGTGGCGATTGTTGGTGATGGGGCAATGTTGATGAATAACGAAATCAGCACCGCAGTCAAATACCAAATTCCCGCAATCTGGATTGTGCTTAACGATGCACGTTACAACATGTGCCATCAAGGAATGAAGTTGTTGGGATTGACGGGAGCAGATGCATCAATTCCCCCCACAGACTTTGCGATGATTGCGAAAGGAATGGGAGCAGAAGGAATCAGAGTAGTCAAAGAATCTGATGTAGAGGCAGCGTTAGAACAAGCGATCGCATCACAAGTTCCCTTCCTCATCGATGTCATCATTGACCCCAATCGAGCGGCACCTTCCAAAGGTCGCAATCAAAGTTTAGCAGCACAAGGAGTTAAAGCAACTCCCGCTAAAAATTCTGGAATGCTTTCATTTCCAAATATCTAATG
>CASBQA010000027.1 GCA_949127635.1 Nostocales cyanobacterium PMM_0069
GGAATGGGGATTAGGGACTGGGGACTGGGGACTGGGGACTGGGGACTGGGGACTAGGGATTAGGAAAAGAATTATTACCAATGCCCGATTAACCATTCCCTAATAATTTTGCTTTTTTTACAATCACATTAACTAAAAAATGGCTCATTTAGCTTTAAAATAATGTGGTGCTTGTAAAAGACAGCATCGCTAACCAGGGTTATAATAAATCATCTGGCAGATAAGCCAGTATGAAACGCATCTACTTTTGGCTTTAATTCCCTTGCGATGTCTAAGAACAAAACGTTCTGAGTTTACGCACTCAATATCGTTGCTAATAGTTCCCAAAGACTTCGGCTTTTGTATTCGGTTGATATCAATTAAGTAGTAGTTTGCTTTTGCAAGCATTGTAACTTCAATTGCAATGTCTGTCTTTTGGTAGATGCAAGTAGTACTTTTAGAGTATTATTGGTTGTGCCTTTACCAAATTTTTCAGTAAAGTCATACTTTTACAGTTATCGGGGTCTCGTGTGTGGCATGAAATAAAAATAGGCTGCCTATAATAGGTTAGCTTTTACTTTTATTAAAGCCACAAGAAACAAACAGTCATATGAGCGCAGGTTGCCAGTAAAAGTAGTAAGTACAATTGATGCGTTCAACACCCGAATCGGGCGATCGCGTTTATTTTGGTGTCGTTGGGTTTTAGCAGCGGCGAATTTCTGTATATCAGTAGTTCCTGTATGCTGAGTGTCAGTACATTGCTAGCATATTCAAAGTAAAAACTCAGTACTTTTTCAAGGTATAGGGCTTGTTACCTGGGTTATGTGAAACTGTGCAAAATTTGAATCAAATATCTCGTTCAATCAATTGGTTTGTTGTTATACATATAATGTAGTTTGCCTCATTACTGTCTCAGCAGGTGCTCCTCGCACAGCAACCCGCCCTCTAGAGAGTTAAAACATGCTTAAAACCCTTTTGCTGTCAGGATGGTTCCGCGTACAACCATTCAGGAAGTATGTTGTCGTAGTGCTTTTGATCGCACCTTTAGTGGCTGCATTGGGTCACTCTAGTTCAGCGAAACAATCACAGGTAGCTAAAATCACTCCTGTGTCAGGAAACTCTGACTCAGAATCAGTGGAGATGGCTGCTATTGACCCGGAACTATCACCTTTATCAGGTAAAATGCTGCGTTGGACAGGAGAAGATGATTCTCTGTCAAATCAAGAACCGACTGTTGACCCTTTGGCAGCAGTTGAACTCGCACCATTAATTAAGGAAGAGCCATCTATTCCCGATCCCTTGGCAGTGGTAGAATTGGCACCATCTACGAGTGTATCTGCCAGTCAAAATAATTTAGTCCAAAGATTGAAAGCTGGTAAGCTTAAGTCTTTGACAAGCGAAGATACTATTATCGCAATAGATAAGCCTGCTGATGAATCATTAGACGCAGCGACAATCTCGCCGGCAACAGGGCGATCGCAACCAAATACAACAAACATAAATGTAACTCCCAACCCTGATGAGTCTCAAACAGCACAAACAGATCCGATAGGAAGTCCTTATCCGATTCCTTGGCAATGGATACAGTCTACTCAAGAGGCTATGAGTTCCAAGGGTGGTGGAGTGCGCTATTACCGCAGTGTACCTGTAGTTTCTCCGGATGGTAAGTATGCTGTTTATAGCCGCGTACAATTAGAAGTCAAGCCCCAAATGCACAATAGCCGGGTTAGCAGTGTTCTGTTTATTGAAGATAGGCAAACCAAGAATTTACGGGTAGTGTCTTCAACTTCTTATAATAGAGATGCGCTATTGAAGGTTAAGGTATCATCACCAGATCCTAACGGTGAAGGGACTATTGGCGTTTTAGTACCTCTGAGTTGGTCTCAAAAAGGCGATCGCTTTTTAGCACGTAGATTTGAAGCAGTATTTAATACATCCGATGCCTCAGATAGCGCGGTGATTTGGGATCGACAAAAAAACAACACTAACACCGTTGCTCCTAGCGATGGTAACGAACAAGAGCATGATAAAATTTCCGTGTTGTTAGGTTGGAGTAAAAGTCAACCTGATAATGTTATGTTCCGTACTGGTGAATTAGGAGATGAAAACTGGCCTTTAGTAACAGTTTCTAGCGATGGTAAAACTGGCGCAGCAACTGAGGTAGATCAGCCGATTACTTATGGTGAACAAGTCAAACAAGTTTGGGCAGGTCCACAAGTGGCTTATCGATAGTTTATACAAAATCTTCTTATTATTCTCCCGTTGTAGCGATCGGCTATAACGGGATTTTTTTGGGCATTGGGCATTAGTTATTTGTCTAATTACTATGTCAAATCATGACAGGCTTATTATAGCGTTTTCCGATAAGAGTGAAGTACATCTCAAAACCTCACCCCCAACCCCTCTCCTTGCTAAGGAGAGGGGAGATAAAGCACAGCTTTATCGGGGTGAGGTAATTGCTGTACCTCAGTTGCTTAGGAAACGCTATATATATGATGTAGAGACGTTCCACCGGAACGTCTCTACAAGGATTTCGGATTTTTTTATTAATGTCAATTAAACGGAGATGATATCAAAGGTAAAGTTATTTTAAACGTGTTTGGGAGAGCAAGATGGAAGAATATCTCAAAGCAAGTGAAGTGATTGATTGGCAACATCCGACAATTCTGAAACTTGCGAAAAAGATTGCATTAAAATATCAAACATCAGAAGCGATCGCTAAAGCTTGTTTTGAGTGGGTAAGAGATAAAATTTATCATAGCTATGACTATCAAATGAACCCTTTAACTTGTCGAGCTTCAGATGTACTTAAATACAAAACAGGTTATTGCTTTGCCAAAAGTCATTTGCTCGCAGCACTATTAAGAGCTAATAGTATTCCCGCAGGATTTTGCTATCAGAGATTGAGCATTAACGATAATGGTGAACCTTATACCTTACATGGTTTCAATGCAGTTTACTTACCTCAAATAGGTTGGTATCGTGTTGATGCGAGAGGAAATCGTCATAATGTTGATGCTCAATTTGTCCCCCCAAAAGAACAATTAGCTTATAAAATTCAATTTCCACAAGAAGCAGACTTTGAGAACATTTTCTCTGAACCCTTTTCGCTAGTTGTGGAGGCTTTACAAGCTTATAGTCAATGGAATGATATACTTCTTAATCTTCCAGATGTTTCTTTGGAATTGTTAGAAAAGTATAATCTTGTTTTGAGAATTCAGCTAAAATAAATACGCAACTCGCACTTCAATAGGAGTAACCAGTTGTGCAGCCAGATTTATTAGGTTTAGAAATTAGCAAAGGTGAACTCAGACGTTTGACTGGATTCGATCCAGATGATGTCTTTCGACCTTCCATTATCAAAGATAAAGAAAAACGATGGGGTTTTTTCTTGAATGAAATGCTTGTGGCTTTAGCGCTTACCCCGATAATTGTCGGGTTTATTTATGCATTTATCATTTTACCGATAATTGGGTCTTCAATTTTAATCGGAATCAGCTTATTAACTATTGTACCAATTACCGTACTTTTTGGACGTTGGTTGTGGCGACGAAAAACTGGTGCCCAAGCATTGACAATACTTTTAGATGAAGTTGATAAATATCATGGAGTTATTCAAGCAATAGATATTAACGATCAACTCGCAACATCTGGGAATGAAGGTACTATCAATGATAGAGACAATGTTATCGCGGCTTTGCAACTTATTAGAGAAGATTTAGTTCGTGCTCTGAAAACAGAGCGTATTTTGCGAGATAATAAAAAATTACTTGCAAATAACCAAGAGTTATTTGTGAATAATTTAGCGAATCTGCAAGATTTACAAGTTAGTAGTCAAGCAAGCGAATACGCTCAACTTCTCAATGAATCATTGCAGATTGCCGTTGAGGTACAAGCCGAGATAAGAAAGTTACATTCTTCTAGTTGATTTTAATGAGCAAAAAACCAAAAATAATTGTTTTGGATGATGACCCTACAGGATCTCAAACTGTCCACAGTTGCTTGCTTTTGATGCGGTGGGATGTGGAAACTTTACGCACTGGTTTACAGGATGATTCCCCAATTTTCTTTGTACTAACTAATACAAGGTCACTACCTCCAGAATCAGCCGCATCCGTAACTAAAGAAGTTTGCCATAACCTCAAATTAGCGTTAAAAACTGAAGAAATTAACGATTTTCTGATTGTAAGTCGTTCTGATTCGACTTTACGCGGACATTACCCCATTGAAACTGACGTTATTGCTGCTGAACTCGGTCCATTTGATGCTCATTTTCTCGTACCGGCATTTTTTGAGGGAGGACGCATCACCCGCGATAGTATACATTATTTAATTATCGACGGTGTACCGACTCCAGTACATGAAACTGAATTTGCCCGTGATTCGGTTTTTGGCTACCATTACAGTTACTTACCTAAGTATGTAGAAGAAAAAACTCAAGGACGTATTAAAGCTGATGCAGTAGAAAGATTTTTACTGTCCGATATTCGTGCTGGTAGTCTGGAAAGGCTAATGAAACTGAGCGGTAATCAGTGCGCTGTCGTAGACGGTGAAACTCAAGCTGATTTAAATCGCTTTGCTGAAGATGTGCTGAATGCAGCGAGTCAAGGGAAACGCTTTTTATTTCGCAGTGCTGCGAGTATTTTAACTGCTTTGGCGGCATTACCTCCCCAAGCGATCGCAGCCGAAAATATGGCTTCTTATGTCCGTGAAGGTAAACCGGGTGCAGTTATTGTCGGTTCTCATGTCAAAAAAACTACTCAGCAGTTAGAAAAATTATTACAAGCTGACGGTACAGCAGGAATCGAAGTCAATGTACAGCGATTGCTTGATGAGCCAAATCAATCTGCTGGACTGCTAACTGAGATTGTTGAAAGTACCCAGGCAGCACACAACGCGGGAAAAACACCAGTAGTTTATACCAGTCGTCAAGAACTTTCTTTCAAAGATGTAAAAACACGGTTGGACTTTGGAGAAAAAGTTTCCGGCTTATTAATGGATATTGTCCGGGGTTTACCATCTGATATAGGATTCTTAATCAGTAAGGGTGGTATTACCTCAAACGATGTCTTAAGCAATGGTCTAGCTTTGACAAAAGTGCGTTTACTCGGTCAAATTTTAGCTGGTTGTTCGATGGTGATTACTGCCAACGATCATCCCCAGTTCCCTAACTTGCCAGTGGTGCTATTTCCCGGTAATGTCGGTGATGCTGATGCTTTGGCTACTGTATATCGAACATTAACTAAAAATACTGGGTGAGGATGTTGTTGCCTACAACTAATCTAATATTAAACTTCTTGCACTTATTTAGGGAAAGAATAAAGGGGAAACGCAAAAGAGGTCAAAAAAAGCTTTTACCCTTGCCCACAAGAGTCTAAAAGTCAATGAATGCACTCTTACAAATTGGGTTCAGAAAGAAGTATGAAAATCCCTCTTCCCTAGTCCCTAGTCCCTTGTCCCTTGTCTTTTGGCTGGTGTTACATGACTGGTGATTATGCTATTTCCGATTTAAATTCTGCCGACAATAATAACGCAGAGTCAATGTCTAATTTTTCTGATGTAGAAGCAAATTCTACCCCAGGTGATACAGAGTCAAGTTCTGTCCTTCCCGATCGCGAGGTAGATTCTGTCCTCGTTTATTTAAAGTCGAATTCTGAACCATCCGATCCTGAGGCAAATTCACCGAGCGAGGAAGATGTAAAATCAAATGCCGACGCTGATGTAGATTTCACTGAATTACCGTTGTTAGATAGCACGGTAGACAATAATATCCAAGTTCAGTGGAAAAGTGAGTCAGAAAGGCTGTTGTTAATTTTACCAACAGAATCCCAAGTGCCTCCCTCAGAAGTCAGCTGGTCGGAAATTTGGCAACAAATGAAACTGCGGTTAAAAGGTGGCGATCGCTTTCGTTTACCGAACACACCAGTGCATCTAGTGGCACGCGATCGCTTGTTGGATACCAGACAACTCCAAGAACTCGCCGAATCTTTAAATGAAGTCGAACTTCAGTTAAAATCAGTTTCTACCAGCCGTCGGCAAACAGCGATCGCTGCGGTATCATCTGGCTATTCTGTAGAACAAGTACAACCTGAATCTACTCTGAATTTAGCCTCCACAACAACCGCACAACCCCTAGCAGATGCCCTTTATCTGCAAATGACTGTGCGCTCTGGACTCGAAATTCGTCACCCAGGCAGTGTAATTATCTTGGGAGATTTAAATCCAGGTGGTATTGTAATCGCAGATGGAGATATTCTAGTTTGGGGTCGTCTACGTGGAATTGCTCACGCAGGTGCTACTGGCAATCGTGAGTGTCTAATTATGGCTGTACAAATGGAACCTACCCAATTGCGGATTGCCGATGCTGTCGCTAGGGCACCCGAAACATCCCCGATGCAATTTTACCCAGAAGTGGCACATATCACCCCTGAAGGAATTCGCATTTCTAAAGCAAGTGATTTTTCCCGCTCGCAATTAAGTAAGATTTAAGATTTAAGGGGAAAGGGTAAATTATAGCCAAGCTATGGAGTAAAGTCCCATATTATGTAATTAAATTCAATCCATAAATCAATCACTAAAATAA
>CASBQA010000028.1 GCA_949127635.1 Nostocales cyanobacterium PMM_0069
AATACCGCTCTCTAGCAGGATTTCAAAAGGCGATCGCAATTTCAAACAGAATGCTTCTATTTTGGAGATGTCTAATAAAATTTTTCAGTATCCCCTCAATATTTCGGGGTCAGGAGTTACTGGGGCATCCATGAACAAGCAAAGCGTTGCGTCAGTCTGGTAAAATTTAAGAGTCAGAATTCTGACTAGTGACTTTTGACTTTTGACTCCTGACTTTTTTTATTCTTATCTGCCTCTTTCTGCGCCGCTTCACTATATTCTCGATACAGCTTAGTGCGAATTTGAGCTTCTTTATATCGACTATGATTAGATGGGACTTTACTCATTAAATCAGAGGCTCTTTGCCACCTAGCAGCTAGATCCAACCATTGAACTGAAGTCTGAGCATTTCTCCCCATAGTGGAAGCCTGATTGGCAACTCTCACGGCTGCTGCAAAGAAATCTTCATCTTGAGTAGAATCACTCGGTATAGACACCAGAGGTGGTATTTTTGGTTCTTGGTTAGTTAAACGCTCGGAAGATTTTACCGTCGGGGATAAAGATTTAAGCACTTGTTGTGCCATCGAATTCCATCTACCATCTAACCAACCATAAGCACTCCAACCAAGGAAAAATAAAAATAAGCATAAACCCAATGTATCTAGCATCCGTCCACTGGGGGATTTTTTATGTTTATTTTTGTTAATAACTACTAAAGAACTAGAATATTGCGACTTAGGTAAATTTGCCTTTGCTTGTTCGATTTTACGCTCTTGGAAATCTTGAATTACTTGCTGTATTATTGTTGGTTGAGCTAAAGTAATTTCCTCTGCCCAAAGTAAATAGTTTTCTGGAGCGCGGCTAATTTCTTCTAACCAGAGCAATTGCTGTTCTTGAACAATTCGACTGTTGATCTTAACTCTACGAATGTTACGCGGTGCGATTGATTCGAGAATTTGGTGAATTTGCTTGACTAGAGTTGATTGTTCAAGTTTATCAACTGTACGCGCCTCACAAAGAAGTTGTAAAACACCATCAGCAAAAATGGCTCTGGTTCTGACACCAGAATTGGCTAGTTTTTCGTTCAATACTTGAATAATCGCAGCAACGCTACCGAGGTGAGCTTGCCATGCGATATCATTTATCCGGTCTGTCATTTGAAGTTTAACGATAGCTTTTTAAACCTGAATTTTTAATAAGTTAGTAAATTTCTGATACTGAGGCTGATGTTTTATACATCGATCGCCATTTTATCGATTGTATGAGTAAAAATATGACCTTGCCAAATAAAATTGTAAAAATCAAGACTCATGTTCGATTTGAAACAGTGTAGTATATTGTAGGACAATTGGGAGCGTAAGCACTTACAGATTGTTGTCTTTAGTTTGCGCCGAAACGGGTTTCACAGATGCAACACTTGAAAAATACTCAAGTAAATTTTTGCTATAAGTTGTAGAAGAAGTGCATTCATCGCGATCGCGGGAATTGCAGCAATTAGTTTTGACAACTGCACTCATAGCCGCGCTTTCACAAACTTGGGCAAATAAATCTATGCAATTTCAGCTTAAGGGAAAAAATCATCGTCAAATTGCGATCGCACAAAAATTATTGTGTAGTTTGTCCCTAGCTTTCGGTTTGGGTGTGGGGATGCCTTCTACTTTAGCCGCTCAAAGAGTTATTATCCGCTTAGGTCCATTTGAGCAATCAGTAGCGATCGCCGATTTAGAAAAATACGCCAAAACTGGTAAATTACCACAAAAGCTGGAAATTTTATCTTCTGTACTGTCACCAGACGTGCAAAAATTGCTGACAAGGCGTTTACAAGTAGATCCGGCTGTAGCAGACAAGTTTATCGCTGATTTAGTGCGAACCCCAGAAGGGAAACAATTAATTGCATCTTTGGGAGTAGCAATTCCCGGTAGTACAGTTGAAAGCTTGCAAGGAACACTTAACATCGCACTGCGACAATTTAACGGTTTAAGCGCACTTGGTTTTTTACGGGCTTATCCAGAAGAAGATGTTACCGTAGATGCAACTCAAGCGATCGGTTTAGCAGTTGAATTTAGCGCAAATCGTTTGCAAAGTCAAGCTTTGGGAGTCTTGCTAGCACGAGAATTAGCTGTTGACAATAATATACCGTTTCGGGCAACTTTCGACCCAGCGGCAAGAGGCAAAGAAACAGTTCAAGTACAAACCTTAAGATTTACCGACAGACAACGAAATCGAATTATTCCTGTAGATATATACTCAAGTCGGGTTGAAGCGCAAACACCCTTAGTAGTAATGTCCCACGGTTTTGGGGCAAATCGCAAATTTGCCGAATATTTAGCGCGTCATCTAGCATCTCACGGCATCACGGTTGCGGCAATTGAACATCCTGGTAGCAACCTTACTTCTGTTAATAATGCTTCCGCATCAGGTAATTTAGCAGATTTGATGCCAGCATCAGAATTTATAGATCGTCCCAAAGATGTGACCTTTTTATTGAATGAACTGGCAATACTAAATTCTCAACCAGGACAACTTCAAGGAAAGCTAAATACCGAGAAAGTGACTGTTATAGGTCATTCTTTGGGAGGTTATACAGCTTTGGCTTTGGTGGGGGGAGAATTAGACTTAAAGGATTTACGGCAATATTGTCAAAATTCTCTTAGCTTTGGTGAATCTCCGGGAGATTGGTTGCAATGTACGGCGGCACCTTTGGGAGATAAGATTAGACAATTAAAAGATGAACGGGTAAAAAGTGCGATCGCACTCAATCCTCTGGTAGGTAAACTATTTGGCAAAAATGGTTTAAGTAAAATTACTAAGCCAGTTTTAATCTTAAGCGGCACTGAAGACTCCCTGACCCCAGCGCTAAACCATCAAATCCAACCTTTTACTCAACTGCGAGGAACCAAATATCTGTTAACTGCGATCGGTGGTACTCATTTGAGTATTACCGATCCAGCGTATGTAGGAACAGCAGCCACTGCGATCGTTAAAGAACGGCGTGGTGTAGAAACAGAACCTTTGCGTCAACTAACTCGTGGTGTCAGTTTAGCCTTTATTGAACAACTTACACCAGAAGCGAGAATTTATCAACCGTTTCTCACACCAGCTTACGCCCAATCTCTTTCTACACCCCAATTGCCGTTGCGTCTAGTTTCCGAGTTGCCGGCAAATATTAAACCGTGGCTGAAGTTTGTAATTAAGTGAACTACTTACTTGTTTCGGGGCTGAAGTCCAAAGCCCCAAACCCTTATTCTTTCGTTGGCAGCCCCGGCAAGCCGATCAATTAAGGGTTTCAGACTTTTTCTATCAGGGGTAATCCTCAATTTAGGGTATTTATTTTGGATAAATTTGACAAGCCCCGAAAATCTGCTGTAGGATGACCTCTGGGTAAAGCTTTTAGAAGCTAGCCCTTTAAACTTCTTCGGAAGTTGAATTAATGGAAACTATTTATCCCCTGTGTCTCAATTACAGGGTAGTCGTTCGATGTCACTTTTCTTCGGAGAAGTGGAATTAATGGAAACTTTCCCAATTTGAAACCATTGCCCCACGCACAGATTGAGGTCACTTTTCTTCGGAGAAGTGGAATTAATGGAAACCATCCTTATCCAGAATGCCGTCTCCACCAGCAATCTGATTGGTAGTAGGGCGATCGCTTTTGATTTATATCCTTCGTTGTGATATTTGTCTAGGGTAAAATAAAACAGCTATAAAAGAGGATATGGAGCCAACACCACAGCAGCTAAGAGCGGTGTATATAGCCTGCTACTGGCTAACGAAAATGTATTTACCTGTCTATCTTGTAACGCTTGATTCTAGAAACGCGAGAATAGTAATCATCGCGGCTGAAGAGTCAGTAATTGTCATAAATAAGCAAGGAGAACTCAGTTATGATCAGCCCGAACTATGAAGGAATGACCACAAAGGAGTTGCGGACTTATGTTTTAGCACACCGAGATGACCAAAACGCGATCAACGCTCTAGCAAACCGAGTTGAAGCAAATGGAGTAAAGTTAGATTCTCCAGAACAACTGCCAGATGTAATACGCAGACAACAAGAACAACAAGAGTAAAACTAAATAAATTCAAACCTTTGATAAAGCGTTGTGCGGCATACACAACGCTTTTATTCTGCCCTAGTAGCGGTATATGCTGGAGAAGTCCATATTTCAATGAGATACCGATAGCAAAATCAATAAATCAGCGATCGCAACTCATTGTATTAGAACTTACGCACTTGTTACGAGAAAACAAGACTTTGAGATTGCAACCGAAGCGTCGATAGGGACGGAAATACCTAGTTCGTGCGTAAGTCCTGTGTATGAGTGAGAGGATCTTGCAGGTTTTTTCGCCTATCTCGTCTCAATACCGGATAGACCCTTTTATGCCCGACAACCAAAAGGTAATATTTTGAGTCATAAAGGAGTGAAATCATGACTTATTTTTATTACTTTTGATTGAGGCTTTTATTGAATGAATAAATTCATCATCGGAATTGGGATGTTTATTGGCTCTACGATTGGCAGCTATATCCCTGTATTGTGGGGTGGAAGTTTGCTATCATTCACCTCGATATTCTTTAGCGTCATTGGTGGCATTGTGGGGATTTGGCTTGGGTATCGCGTATCAAAATATCTACGTTTTATCTGAGTCCCTACTCGAAGAGTCAAAACTCGCTCTCGTTTGAATTCTCACGAGTGCGATCGCCTGCTTGAAATTCCTCTCCCAACGCTCAAATCAAAAAGGCACGAGATGCCTGAACAACAGCCACAACCTGAGATTTCCCCGCTATCTCCTATCCACTTTTACAAAAAAATACTTGCCAGCGTGACACTCAAGTGCTTTAATAGCCATTGCCTTTCGTTATCGTGTCTTGCCTTACACTGCTGGTTGTGATAATAAGATTACACATTCAACACATTAAACTTAAAGGTAGGACAAGTTATTACCGTGTCCTTTAGATTAAATTTGAATTCTGCCAAAAGCTGAATAGGAGCATATATGGAGCCGATTGTTGCTATAGTTTTAGTGCTTATAGGCTATGCGTTAGGGTCTGCAAAACTGATTAATGAAGGTAATGAAGCCTTAGTTGAGCGTTTAGGGCGGTATCATCGTAAACTTAAGCCAGGTCTAAACTTTATCGTTCCCTTGGTCGATAGTATTGTGATGGAAGATACTACACGAGAGCAGATTTTAGACATTAAGCCTCAGAAAGTGATCACCAAAGATAACGTTTACCTAGAAGTTGATGGCGTTGTCAACTGGAGAATCATGAGTATGGAGAAAAGCTTTTACAAAATCGATGATATCCAAATATCGCTAGCAAACCTAGCAACGGTTGAACTTCGTGCCAACATTGCCGATAGAACTTTATCGGAAACCATTTCTTCTAGAAATGAGATGAACAAAGCGCTGTTGCAGGTTTTGAACCAGGTAAGCGCAGAATGGGGAGTTGAGATTCTTCGGGTAGATATTCAAAGTATTACACCCCCTGAGAGCGTACAGAAGTCAATGGCAGAGCAGCAAGCGGCTGTAATCAGAAAACAGGCAGCTATTACCACAGCTGAAGGGGAGCAGCAAGCTGCAATTAAGAGAGCAGAAGCAACTAAAGAGTCAATTCGGATACTTTCTGATGCGATAACTTCCAAACCAGAAACTAGAGAAATTCTCAGGTATCTTGTAGCTCAAGAACACGTAGAAGCTAGCCAAAAACTTGGTGCCAGTACCAATGCCAAAATTGTCTTTCTCAATCAAGGAATATCAGAGGGAGCACTTGACCAGATGCTTGGTGATACTGTAGCTCATGAAGGTAATGGCAATACCTCTGAGAATAGTTAATCTCAATTCAAAGATTTAATCACGATGTGGAGAATGTCGCATAAGTGCATCAGCAACTAGCGATACATCGCGCATTTCTTTGACATCGTGAACTCTCAAGATATCAGCACCATTAAAGATAGCAGCACAACATGCTGCTGCGGTTCCCCAAACTCGTGCTTTTGCATCTGGTTGATTTAAAATGCGACCAATGAAACTTTTACGGGATGGTCCTACTAAGATAGGGCAGTTTAGTATTGTAAGCGATCGCAACCGGCGAAATATTTCTAAGTTTTGTTCGTAGTTCTTGGCAAAGCCAATACCAGGATCGATAATTATTTTCTCAAAGCTGATACCCGCATCTATTGCGATCGCTATTTGCCTTGCTAAAAAAGCATAAATCTCCCCCATCAAATCCTCATAATCTGTAAATTGATTCATCGTCTCTGGGTTTCCCCGGATATGCATTAGGATAATTGGCACATTTAATTTAGCAACTGTTGGCAACATTTCTAAGTCAAACGTTCCCCCAGAAATATCATTGACTATATCCGCTCCCGCTTCAATTGATGCTTTTGCTACAACTGCTCTTGTTGTATCTACAGAAATCGGCACGTCAATTTCCTTTCTGAGTACTTGTAAAACCGACAGCACCCGCTCAAGTTCTTCAGCCACAGAGATTTGCACCGCTCCTGGTCGAGTTGATTGACCACCGATATCGATAATGTCAGCACCACCCGCTACCAGTGTTTTTGCTTGTATTAAAGCCGCTGCAACGCTGTTAAAATCGCCACCATCACTAAAGCTATCAGGCGTCACATTTAAAACGCCCATAAGATAAGTTCGCTGTCCCCAATCGAAACAGCGATCGCGAATTATCAAATTACTTGGCATACGTAGTAAGCACGAAGAGTGCTTTATTTAAGTACTTTAGTGCTTAAAACATTCATCAAAATTGGACGATAGACGCAGCAACCCATTTGCATTCCCACGCAGAGCATGGGAACGAGATGATACAACATCAGATTACTTTATAGTTAACGATTCGGGCAAAATCGGCAGCTTCTAAACTTGCTCCTCCCACTAAAGCACCATCAATTTCCGGTTGAGCCATAATTTCGTCAATATTACTTGGCTTGACTGAACCGCCATATTGTATTGGAACATGGGGATTTGTCAACTGACTGCGAATTAAACCAATTACCCGGTTAGCTTCTTTTGTTTCGCAAGTGTCACCAGTCCCGATCGCCCAAATGGGTTCGTAAGCAATCACTAAATTAGTTTGGTCAACATCCACCAAGTCTTTTTCTAACTGAGTGCTAATCAGAAGTTCGGTTTCTCCTGCATCTCGTTGTTGCTTAGTTTCACCTACACACAAAATTGGGGTAAGACCATACTTTTGAGCAGCTTTGAGACGCAAGTTGACGGTAGTATCCGTTTCCCCAAAATATTGTCGGCGTTCGCTATGACCGACAATTACATAGCGGACGCCAATTTCTATGAGCATGGGACCGGAAATTTCACCGGTATATGCTCCGCTTTCTTCCCAGTGGACATTTTGCGCTCCTAGCTGCACAAGACTTCCATGCAGATTCCTCGACAAAGCGCTTAAGTCAGTGAAGGGTACACATAAAACGACTTCTCGCTCTTCGGGTGTTTCTTGTAATGTGGGCAGAAATCCTTGTAAAAACTCTTGGGATTCTGCCTGAGTTTTGAACATTTTCCAGTTGCCGGCAATAACTATTTTTCGCACAGGTAATTTCGTCAAGAACAATAATGCTACTCTAGATGCATTTTTCAATGTACTACTTTATGGCACAGGTGTTTAAATTGCAGATGATGCGGGTTTGGATACGGGGTTGCATGTTATACATTACAACCTCACCCTGTTCTATGGATACTTCTCTCGTTATTGCGTAAAGTCGTGGGGAATTGAGGGTTGAAATTTAAACGCAGAGGAGCGATAAAACCTCACCCCCATCCCCTCTCCTTGGTAAGGAGAGGGGATGGGGGTGAGGTTATATTTGTATTGCCATGCAACCCGCTATGTATGATTTCAACGTTAAGATCCATCTGAATAAGAAAGATAAAATTTAAATAAATGCAAATAGCTCAGAAATGGCTGGCTGACAAAACTAATCAGTTAGTGCTTTTTTTACTGGTTGGGGGACTGCTATTTCGATCCTTCCTGGCTTTTTCGGTTTACCCTACTTTTGATGAAGCTTACTACTATCTTTACAGTCTGCATCTGGATTGGAGCTATTTCGATCATCCATTTATGGTTGCGCTGACAACTGGTTTTGGTCCTTGGCTGACTGGTGGAGTTGTATCCCAATTCACAATTCGGCTGGGAGCGCTAATTTGCTACACAGGCAGTTTGCTGTTATTGTATCTGACTAGTAAAAGACTATTCTCTGCACATGCTGCCAAGTTGACTTTGGCGATCGCTACTATCTGTCCAATTTTTCAAGTTACTTTTGGCATCCTCAGTCTACCGGACAGTCCACTGATGTTTTTTTGGTCTGCCAGTTTATATTGTGCGGCTAATGAATTTTTTCGACAACCTGCGAATCAAGAATCCTGCTCATCTAATTTATACGTCCCTAGTTACCGTTTAGCGATTCTTGGTATTCTGGTAGGATTAGCCTGCGATAGCAAATATCACGGTTTTGTTTTGGGAGTGGGGCTAATTGGTTTTTGTTTAACGAGTTCACGTTATCGCTGTGTAGTGCGATCGCCTTGGGCATGGTTAGGGTTAAGCTTATTTATCATAACTATCTCCCCAATTGTGTTTTGGAATATCCAGCATGATTGGGTGTCTTTTCGTTTTCAGTCAGAGCGGGCAGTGCCGAAAAGTGGCTACAATCTCCTGAGTGTAATAACTGTCTTGTTACTTGGGATAGCTTACCTATTTCCCACCATCGGATTTCCGCTTTGGTGGGTGAGTTTGCGATCGACAGCATCTCAAATAAATCAATTTTTTTATCAGAAACCACTAACTTCAAGAAAAGATTTAGATGCTTCGGTGCTATTAATTTTATGGGTGTCTCTACCCATAATTTTCGGCTTTACTTTCATCGGAGGATATCGGCAAATTTTGCCAGCTTGGACAATGCCAGGATTTTGGGGGACAACTTTACTATTAGGGCAACAGGCAGTCATCTGGCAAGAGAAATCTAAACGTTGTGTGCGTCGATGGTTCTTAGGTTCAGGAATTGCCATTGCCAGCATGTTACTTATTGTCCTGCTGCAAATAACAGCAGGAATCATGCAAAAGCCCAGTCAATACGCTTTTATGGGGGGATTCTTGTCTCCCAAAGACGATCCTTCTACAGAACTAATTGATATTCGGCAACTGCGACGCGGTTTTGCGGAATCTCCTATCCTTAGTGCAGCGCTACACAACTCTAGCTTCATATTCACTAATCGCTACTACTTAGGTGGACCCATTGCCATGTCCCTTAAACCTCTAGCTGACACACCGATTACTTGCTTTGATATTGGCAAGGATCTGCGTGGATTTGCTTTTTGGTCAAAACCAGAGCAATGGTTGGGAAAAGATGCCCTGTACATCACTACTGCCCCCTTTAATCTCAGAAAAGACTTAATGGCTAGCTACCGAAGTTACTTTAGTAGCTTGAGTGCGATCGAAACCATACCGATTCGACGAGGTGGGGTAGTTATCAACGTCGTTTATGTCTATCAAGCTAAGACACTCCTAAAACCCTATCCCCGTTCTTACGGAATTTGAGGGGTTGTGTTGCAAAAACCTAATTTCATAAAAACTGCATAAGTTGCTTTTAGTTTGGTGTTGCATAAATGCGGGATGAATTAGCTATATTTATTTGTCCGGACAAAACTAATGTAGAGAAAAACGGAGGATATTTTCATGAAAGAAAAGTACAAGATAGCTGTATTACTTGCATCGGCAACTGCCGTACTTTTAGGCGGAATTTCAGCGCAAGCCAAATCGTTGTCACAGTCAAAATCAGAACAGTTAATTGCACAGTGCAATGGAGGTGGATATCCAGTTTTAGTGTGTGAAATTGTCAATGGAAAAAGGAAGTGTGTTAGGAAGTGTCCCCAAGCGTTCTTGAGAGGATAACTAAATACATCTCGGTAGGTGAAGTTTGAAACGCAAACCCCGCTATACATGGGATAGCGGGGATTTATTTATCATAATTTGAGGAGAAATCTGCCAAAGCTTTTTCTAATTCAAAGTTGGATATTACAAGAGAAATTTTGAAGGATTCAGTGCAACATCATGCACAATTAATATAAACATTAATTTTCTTCAAATAATGAAAATTTCCACAGCTGTACTACCGCCATTTCTGATACTAGATCAATTATTACAAAGCTGGTTAATCGAAGATATTGGGAGAGGCGATCGCACAACTCAAAGCCTTTTATCTCAGAATACAATAGAAGGAACAGCTAAATGGGTGGCGAAAGCATCAGGAGTCATAGCCGGTTTACCAGTAGCTGCCAGAGTATTTCAGCTTTTAAACCCAAAAGTCAGCTTTATGGCTGTTGCGGCTGAAGGACAACAGTGCGAACCTGGGGAAATAATCGCCGAAATCCAAGGTTCACTAGATGCATTATTAATGGGGGAAAGGGTTGCTCTCAACTTAGCTATGCGTTTGAGTGGAATCGCTACTCTAACTCGTAAATATACAGCAGAAATAGCCGACTTCCCCGCCCAGTTAGTTGATACCCGCAAAACCACACCAGGATTGAGGATTTTGGAAAAGTATGCAACTGCTGTGGGAGGAGCGATAAATCACCGCATGGGCTTGGATGATGCAGTCATGATTAAAGATAATCATATCGCGGCAGCGGGAGGAATTAAAGAAGCAATTACCCGCATCCGTTCTCAAATACCCTATCCGTTAACAATAGAAGTTGAGACAGAAAGTTTAGAGCAGGTGAAAGAAGCCTTGGAGCATAAAGCTGATATTATTATGTTGGATAATATGTCCCTTGATTTGATGCGTGAGGCAGTGCAGATGATTCGCCACCTAGATAGCCGCGTCAAAATTGAAGCCTCAGGTAACGTAACCTTAGAAACTCTTCGCTCCATAGCTCAGACAGGTGTAGACTATATTTCTAGTAGTGCGCCGATTACGCAGTCAAAGTGGTTAGATTTGAGTATGAGAATTCAATAACTCAATAGGAGAGTATTTAACCGCAGATGAACGCAGATGAACG
>CASBQA010000029.1 GCA_949127635.1 Nostocales cyanobacterium PMM_0069
AAGATTGTAAGAATTGCAAAGAAATTAGCCAAGTCTGTCAACTCCATGTTTAGCTCCTCAATTCCTTCTAATATGTAAAAAATCAATACTAATACAGATTATACAGGTATGAGTAAAGAATCATGATTGCTGAAGGCTAATAGTAGAATAAGGTACAGACTTTCATCTGCGGATCGTTAGGGAGGAAGAGACATTGGATGAGCTGAGGACGGCGCTAGAGCTAGCAACCGAAGAAGAATTGCAGGATTTAACGGCAATTCTGTTTGGTCGGAAATTTAATCCCATAGATTATGTTCACACACCAGAACCGCTAGAAGTGCAAAATCAAGACCACGAAGCTTGGCTAGATGCACTCGAAGCACGCTTTCGCTTTTTGGCGGCAGATGGTATGACGGTATTAAGGGGACGGACAAAGCTGGTAACTTACCGAGAAGCTTTGATTCAAGTATGTAAGTATCTAAAAATTCGCTACTATCATCAACTAGCAACAGTTGATTTAGAAGCAGAAGTGTTTTTGCATCTTTTAGGGCATGTGTGGAAAAAATTACCCGAAAAGGAAAAGCAAAAATTGAATGTGGAGGTGCAGCAGCAGCTTGCCAAATCTAAATCGAATCAACCGTTACCACTTTCATTACAGCACGATCCTTTAGGCTTGCTTTTCAAAGGTGGCAGCGCGATCGCTATGACGACAATTATACAACCACTGTTGCTCAAACAAATCGCCCGTCAATTTGCGATGCACTTTGCCACCTATCAAATAGCCCAACAAGCAGCAGTTGAAGGTGGGATAATCGCAACAACGCAGTTTCAAAAGTATGTAACCTTGCAGATGGCACAGCGGGGTATGGCTGTAAGTGCAGCTCGTTATACCGCAGTCAAAAGTGTATTTGCAATGTTAGGACCAGTCATGTGGGGTTGGTTTTTTGCAGATTTAGGATGGAGAGCGATCGCCACCAACTACGGTAGAATTATACCCACTATCTTTGCCTTAGCTCAAATTCGCCTCACCCGCACCGAATGTTGGGAACCCGCTTGAAAACCGCTTTTCGCCATCCGAATCCTAATTTACAATTTCCTTGGAACTTGGCTCAACTGGGATTATTTATCTTTCCGTTGAGTCCGTTTTTAGGAGCGGTAACTCTAGGTTTCGCATCATTAATAACTTGGTTACGACAACACCGCACAGTTATTCGTCGTCCCCTTAATTGGGGATTTGCCCTCTTCGGTGTATTGTTAATCATTAGCTGTGCTTTTGCTGAGAATAAAACAGAAGCTTTCCTTGGCTTGTTTAATTTCTTACCGTTCATTTTATTTTTTATCGGCTTTAGCGCTTTAATTCAGACACCCTCGCAATTGCGCCAATTAAGTTGGAATTTAGTTATATCTTCCATACCCGTGGTGATAATTGGCTTTGGGCAATTATTTTTCGGATGGACTTGTAAATTAGAAGTTTTGTGGATTGTCTTGGAAATAAACATCCTACCCCAAGGAGATCCACCAGGTCGCATGGCTTCAATCTTCATGCACGCTAACACCTTAGGTGCTTATCTGATGATAGTTTTCATCCTGGGGTTAGGGTTGTGGTTAGAAAGCTATCAGCAGTTGAGAGGCAGGGGGCACTTTGCAGGGGGCACTTTGCAGGGGGAGTTTATCTCTCCATCTTCCTCATCTCCCTCATCTCCCTCATCTCCCTCATCCCCTGATCTCCCCTTCCTCTTCCTCACTGTCGTATTAATTGGCAATTTTGTAGCGTTGATTTTAACTAACTCACGCAATGCTTGGGCGATCGCTATTGCTGCCTGTTTTGCTTATGCTGTTTACCAAGGTTGGCGAATTATTATCGCTTTTGTTTCTGGTGTGGTTGGTAGCGTCATGTTAGCTGCTTTTGCACCCCAAGCGATCGCAGTTATATTTCGTAAAGTCGTTCCGGCTTTCTTTTGGGCAAGGTTAAACGACCAAATGTATCCCGATAGACCAACAGCTTTAATGCGAAAAACCCAATGGGAATTTGCTTGGTCTTTGGCTAAACAGCGTCCTTGGACTGGTTGGGGTTTACGCAATTTTACTGCACTTTACAAAGCACATTCACAGATTCGCTTGGGTCATCCCCACAACTTGTTTGTGATGCTTTCCGCTGAAACAGGGTTTCCCATTACTCTATTATATTGTTGTTTACTTGGTTGGATTTTCTTTGCCGGTGTCCAAGTTTTGCGAAGGTCAAAAGATATCGACCAAGAAGATAAATTGATACTTTTCAGTTACCTTCTTGTGTTGGTCGGCTGGGTACTATTTAATACGGCAGACGTAACTTTATTTGATTTCCGGTTGAATACTCTAGCTTGGTTGCTGTTTGCTACTGTTTGTGGAATAGTCTATCGCTACAACCAGCTAGAAGTCCGGGAAAAGGAATAAGAAAGACCTTTTATTCATACTCTCTAATAATTATAAATCTATGCCTTATGGTAAATTCACTCTCAGTAAAGCTGTAGAGGATTTCCAACTGACAATCGTTGAGGGGAGTCGTTTCCTGCCAGAAATTCCCTCACTCACCCCTACCCCTTTGCTAGTGGATATTCTTAAAGAAACGATTCCTTGGGCGATCGCAGTGAGTACCGAGAAAGCCCGTTCTGAGGGCATTATTAATCCCGTGTTACTGGAAGTGAAACGCCAACTCAAAGGACAGATTAGCGTTTTCTCTGGTGAGGAATTCAATGTCGAACCGGAGGCTGAACTCACTGGCTATGTTGACTTTCTCATTAGTCGTTCCCCAGAACAGCTATTTATCAAAGCCCCTGCGGTGATTCTGGTAGAAGCAAAAAAGGAAGACCTGAAACCAACGCTAGGTCAATGCCTCGCCGAAATGGTTGCAGCTCAACGCTTTAACCAGCAAAAGCAACAGCCCATCTCGACGATTTACGGAACAGTAACCAGTGGCACGGTTTGGCGGTTTCTGAAGTTGGAAGGGCAATGCGCGTCCATTGACCTTACAGATTACCCTCTCCCTCCAGTTGAGCAAATTTTGGGTTTTCTCGTTTGGATGACGCAGCAGGGATGATGTTGAAGATATAAGAGTAGGAAAACATCGTAGAAACATCCTTTTAGTATAAAAAGTAATTTTTAAAGTTGAACTGACAACGGCTATAGGTAGAATGAGTTATCAGTAACAAAAAACAAGATACTTAAATAGCCAACTGTTATGCTCACAACCGCTGATTTTCTTCAGTACACTCAATGGTCAGGAATCGCTACCTTGGTTTTTGCTGCGATCGCAATCCTGGGTTTTATTTTAAAATGGGGCATCCGCTTTCGGCTGGTGGGTGCGGCTGGCTTTATGCTGGTGATGACGACTGGTTTGTTTGCACTGTCGTTGGCACCTTTGAGTCGCACAGTGATTCCGGGTGCAGTGAAGTATTCTCTAGTTTATGATAATGGGTCTACACAAGCGGTGATTGCGATACCACCGAGCATTACTCCAGAGAAATTAGAAGCTACTTTACGTCAAGCAGCCAGCAATTTATATTCTTACGGACGCTCAACTTCACGGGGAGATAACCAACTGATAATTCGATCGCGTACTATTATCCATCCAGAACCTGGGGTTTCTGTGCCATTATACTTGGGTGAGGTCAAGCGATCGCTTACTTCTCGTGAAAAATCAGAAATCGCGATTGAAATTTACCCAGAAAAATTCGCGCTACTGCCAAAACCAACCGCTTAATTGTCTAACTGGGTGATTGCAAAATTCCCGACTTCTTCAATAAGTCGGGAATATCACCAAACATAAATAGGACTTACGCAAAAACTCTCTCGAACTCTTATTTCTCTGTGCTCTCTGCGGACTCTGCGGTTCGTTTTCCCATAATTATGCGTAAGTCCTAATAAAGCTTTAGCATATCTTTAAATATTTTATCCTGTTTTAACCTTCTTTTTATAGATAAGTTGAATAATTCACTTTGGAGTTTATCTAAACTTACTAAATGTATCGCTGCGATCAATTGTATGTAGTACATAATGCCAAGGCTTTCTCATCTGGTTCGTAAACAGCCTGGGTGTATTGCACTCAATTGATAATTACATTTCTCAACTTAATTAACAAGTATCTTCGTTCTTTGTAGAGATACTTGCATCTTTTTGCATCGATTCAACTACCTCACTGCTCTTTAGACATAGACGTGAAAAAGAATGTAGAGACGTTCCGGTGGAACGTCTTATACGGGTTCTGGATAACGCATATTTAAATCCAGTCAATGCCTTTTGTTGTGCAGTATTTCATGCTGAAATTTTTTTTACATGAAAAAGATTTGTAAAAATCATTTTGAATCTTTGCAACAGATAACTAGATAACAATGCCGAAAAAATAAGGAGATTAATAACCATGCTAATTGATAGTCGTAATTTACCTACAGATGAAGTCATTCAAACTGAAGTTTGTATTGTAGGTGCTGGTCCTGCCGGAATTACCTTAGCACGAGAATTTATTGGACAAGATTTTCGAGTTTGTCTATTAGAAAGTGGTGACTTGGAATTTAATCAAGAAACACAATCTCTTTGTGAAGGTGAAACTATCGCTGATAATTTCCCTGAACTTCATGAGATGCGTCGGCGTCAATATGGTGGACTCGCTAATGCTTGGGGTGTTGAAATATATAACAAGCAAATTGGTCTGAGACATATGCCTTTAGACGAAATAGACTTTGAAAAACGCGATTGGTTGCCATATAGTGGATGGTGTTTTAATAAATCTCATCTTAATCCTTTCTATGAACGCGCTCAAGCAGTTTGTAAACTTGGAAATTTTACTTATGAGGCTGAAGCTTGGGAAGATAATAAATCTCCCCAGCTACCCTTCAACAATCAACGTGTAACTACTAGCATGTTTCAGTTGGGACCTCGTGATATTTTTATCAAGGAATATCGCGACAAAATCAATCGTTCCGCTAATATAACTACCTATCTCAATGCAAATGTAGTCGAAATTGAAACTGACGAAACAGCTAAAACTGTAACTCGTGTAAAAGTGGCTTCTTTGCAACAAAATAGATTTTGGATAGCAGCAAAAGTATTTATATTAGCTACTGGTGGAATTGAAAATGCCCGGTTATTATTACTATCAAATAAAACGCAAAAAAATGGCTTAGGTAATCAGAATGATTTAGTCGGCAGATTTTTTATGGATCATCCCTTAATTCGTTCGGGTAGGATTATCCCTAATAATTCCAATATCTTCAATTCTACAGCTTTATATGACTTACGCTTGGTAAAGAATGTCGCTGTAATGGGAAAAATTACCTTAGCACAAGAAGTTATGCATCAAGAAAAATTACTCAATATGAGTGCGTTACTTTTTCCCAGGCATAACAAATTTACAACGGCGATTTTTCCCACACATAACGAATTTAGAACTGCGGGAAAAGCTTCTTTAAAAATTTTGCTTGCTGCAACTCGACGCGGGGAAATACCTCAAGATGTTCCTAAACATTTAGGGAATGTAATTAAAGACTTTGATAGTCTTTTTGTTCAATGGTACAAGCGTCACTTTCAAAAGAAACTGATGTTTTCTAATTTAAGCCAGGGTGGATGGTCGTATCAAAAAAACAAAGATAAAAAGTTTACAATGTTTGAAGTGGTGAGTCAAACTGAACAAGCTCCTCATCCTGATAACCGGGTAATGCTTAGTAGTCAGCTTGATAAACTTGGTTGTCCAAAAGCGCAGTTAAATTGGCGCTGGACTGAAACTGATATTAATAGTATAAAGACTTCGCAAGCAATTTTAGCACAAGAGTTTGCGATCGCCGGATTGGGTGAATTTCAGATTGCATCGGATGGAGAACTTCCCCAAGTTCTATCTATCAGCACACATCATCATATGGGCACAACGCGGATGCATGACGATCCATCTCAGGGTGTTGTCGATGCAAATTGTCAAGTTCACGGTGTCTCGAATTTATTTTTGGCAGGGAGTTCGGTTTTCCCTACAGGTGGCTTTGCTAATCCTACCTTGACTATTGTCGCTTTGGCTGTGCGGCTGGCGGATTATGTGAAAAATCACCGTTTTTAGATGTTGCCCGACGACTGAAGTCGCGGCTACACAAACGAAGTCCACCTTCGTGGACTAAAGAAAATAAAAGTCTTAGCCTACGCAGGTAGACTTTGTTCGTATAGCCCCAGGCTTCCAGCCTGAGGGATGCAAAAATAAGTTAAATAATATGAAACTTTTTTTGGCACACTAGAATATATGCCTAATCATTTTTCATCCTACTTTGTCTACTCAAACTTCTAATTCATTATTTACTCTGACGATCGCACCCGCAAAAGTCATTCGTGGTGCAGGTGCGTTAACTTCTTCTGGTGAAGCAATTTCTCGTTTGGGAAATCGTCCGCTGATTTTGGGAGGCGATCGCACTCTCGCTTTGAGTCAAACTTATTTACAACCGGTTTTACAACAATTGCAAGTTGCTGAAGCATCTTATGGTGCAGATTGTTGTGAAGCTAGTTTAAAATCTTTACACAAAGCTGCTACATTACATCAAGCTGATGTAATTATCGGTGTTGGTGGTGGTAAAGCAATGGATACAGCGAAGTTAATCGCTCATCAATTACAGTTACCTGTGGTAACAATTCCTACCTCAGCCGCAACCTGTGCCGCTTGGACTGCCCTTTCAAATGTATACTCAGAGACGGGTGCATTTTTATATGATGTGACGCTTTCTCAGTGTCCTGATTTATTGATACTCGATTATGACTTAATTCAAACTGCTCCTCAACGTACTTTAGTCGCGGGAATTGGGGATGCGATCGCTAAATGGTACGAAGCCTCAGTTAGCAGCGGACACTCAGAACAAACCCTAATTATATCCGCAGTCCAACAAGCGCGAGTTTTGCGCGATATTTTGTTTCAAAAGTCAGCCGCAGCGCTCCAAACCCCAGGAAGCGAGGTTTGGCGGGAAGTTGTAGACGCTACTGTTTTACTCGCTGGGGTAATTGGCGGAATTGGTGGGGCACAATGTCGTACTGTTGCGGCACATGCAGTGCATAATGGTTTAACCCACATTTGCAAACACGACAGTATTCACGGCGAAAAGGTCGCTTACGGTATCTTGGTGCAACTACGCTTAGAAGAGATGGTACAAGGAAATCAACTAGCTGCTGCGTCAAGGCAACAGTTATTGAAATTCTATACAGAGATTGGGTTGCCGCAAAAGTTGAGCGATTTAGGTTTGGGCAACATCACTTTAGGTGAGTTGCAAACAGCGGCAGAAATTGCTACTTCGCCTAATTCTGACATCCATCGACTACCATTTAAAGTGGTATCAGAACAGTTGATGGCGGCGATGGTTTCCACCACTACACCAATAGATACTACAGCTTTGCGGGTATCAATAAGGGGAATTGACGAGGTTCACGAATGAATTTGGATTGGATTGTCCCAGCGGAACGTATACAAAAACTACCCCCTTACGTATTTGCGCGGTTAGATGAACTGAAAGCGAAAGCGCGGGAACAAGGATTAGATTTGATTGATTTGGGGATGGGAAACCCCGATGGTGCGACGCCACAACCAGTTGTGGACGCGGCGATCGCTGCTTTGCAAAATCCGGCAAATCACGGTTATCCACCGTTTGAAGGTACTGCGAGCTTTCGGCGTGCCATTACTAATTGGTATCATCGTCGCTATGGTGTAACTCTCGATCCAGATAGCGAAGCTTTGCCGCTACTTGGATCTAAAGAGGGATTGACACATTTAGCGATCGCCTATATAAATCCTGGCGATTTAGTTTTGGTTCCTTCTCCCGCTTATCCCGCACATTTTCGCGGACCGGCGATCGCTGGGGGCAAAGTCCACAGCTTAATTCTCAAACCGGAAAATGACTGGTTGATTGATTTGGGAGCAATTCCCGATGATGTTGCTCAAAGCGCGAAAATGCTGTATTTCAATTATCCCAGCAATCCCACCGCTGCGACTGCTCCCCGCGAATTCTTTGAGGAAATCGTCGCCTTTGCCCGGAAACACGAAATCCTCTTGGTACACGATTTATGTTATGCTGAGTTGGCTTTTGATGGCTATCAACCCACAAGTTTATTAGAAATTCCCGGCGCCAAAGAAATCGGTGTAGAGTTTCACACCCTTTCTAAAACTTATAATATGGCAGGTTGGCGCGTCGGTTTTGTGGTCGGAAATCGCCATATAATTCAAGGTTTGCGAACTTTGAAAACCAATCTTGATTACGGCATTTTTGCGGCTTTGCAAACTGCGGCAGAAACGGCTTTACAACTGCCTGATGTATACTTGCATGAAGTCCAGCAACGCTATTGTACCAGACGCGACTTTTTGATTCAAGAGTTAGGAAAGTTAGGTTGGGATGTTCCCAAAACCAAAGCGACGATGTATTTGTGGATTCCGTGTCCCGAAGGTATGGGTTCAACAGATTTTGCATTGAATGTCTTGCAGCAAACTGGTGTGGTGATGACACCGGGTAACGCTTTCGGGATTGCTGGTGAAGGATACGTGCGGATAAGTTTGATTGCGGATTGCGATCGCTTGGGTGAAGCGATGCGACGTTTTCAGCAAGCTGGTATTCGCTATCAAAGCGAGGCTGTTGTTTCTAGTTGACGATAGGCTTTTTGCAAAAGTTTAAAAAATGAATCATTAACCGCAGATGAACGCTGATAAACGCAGATAAATTAGGACTTATATCATGTCCGTTTAATTACTTACTTTTGTAAAGACGTTCCGGCGGAACGTCTCTACGACGGTAAATAGGTTTTTATTAATGTTAATTATCAGGAAATAATATCACAGCACTCGCAGCAAACTAGGAATGCTCTCTATTGCTTCTAAAGCTTGAATTTCTGCCAATGCTTGGCGAAAATTGCCTTCGCGTACATCGTGGGTGACTACAACAATTTCTGCTAGTTCTCCCTGAAAACCTGTTTGCACAATTGACTCTAAGCTGACACCATAGGTGCCAAAGCAAGTACCCAATTTGCCGATTACTCCGGCTTGGTCTTTTGTGAG
>CASBQA010000030.1 GCA_949127635.1 Nostocales cyanobacterium PMM_0069
CTACAAAGGTGTTGCGTTGAGAATAGCGATCGCCTGCTCGCTTCAGGCTAAAAAGTCTAATTTTCTGTTGGTCCGCACCAACCGAAGCGGACTTAGTTGTAGCTGGAGGGCGACTTAAGCGCCCTCCTTAGACTTTTGTCGAGATGCGCGTATACTTTCAACGGAACCAATGTTATAATCTGGAGGATATTACTCTATCTAACCAGACTTGTTGGTCCCAATAGTTTTTCTAGGATCTGTCTGCTTAGGGCATCAACTTGTTGTTCTAAAGAACGCATTGCTTCTTGCTTTTGCTGCTCAATTTCCACAGATGCTTGTTCGCGTTGAGCTTGAGCTTCTTTTTGCGCTTCAGCAATTTTCTCTGCGGTAATTTTCTTCGCTTCAGCAAGAGCGGCTTCCACAGTAGCTTGCGATTGCCTGCGGGCATCTGCTAGCTGCTTTTCATATTCTTTAGTTAAGCGCTCGGCTTTTGCCAAGCGTTCACTTGCTTCAAGGTTATTCGTCCGGATGTAGTTATCGCGATCGTCTAGTACCTTGGTCAGTGGCTTGTAGAAAATGACATTCAACAAAGCTGCTAACAGCAAAAATTGCAATGCCATCAAGGGCAAGGTAGCATCGAAATCAAACATTTCTCTCCTATGCGGGTTGGAATAGCACTCTTTGATGGCTAGCTAATTCATCCAACCTTTGATATTCTACAGACCCCATAGCCAACGAGGGTCAACTTACATGGAAACGACGTGGAAAGCCTAGATGTTAGTTGTAGAGACGGTTGGAGGAGTAGCAACTTGTGCTGCCTTTACATCGCTCACGTCTCTACACTAACAATTTTTAGGTCTTAAGCAAATGGGTTAGCAAACAGTAGCACTAGAGCAATAACCAGACCGTAGATGGTCAGGGATTCCATGAATGCTAAGGTTAACAGCAATGTACCGCGAATTTTTCCTTCTGCTTCTGGTTGACGCGCAATACCTTCTACTGCTTGACCTGCGGCATTTCCTTGACCGATACCAGGTCCGATTGCAGCTAAACCAATTGCTAAAGCAGCAGCGATAACGGAAGCAGCAGCAACTAATGGATCCATTTTGATTTTCCTTACTTTGAGAACAGAATGAACAATTTTCGGTTTTAGATTTTGAACAAAATCTAAAATTACATCAACTGAGAAGCTTTAATGCTCCTCATGCCCTTCATCACCGTGACCTGCTATTGCTTCGTGAATGTATGCTCCTGCTAAGGTAGCAAATACCAGGGCTTGAATGGCACTGGTAAATAAACCTAGAGCCATAACGGGCAAAGGTACAAACAGAGGAACCAATAGAACTAGCACACCTACTACCAATTCATCCGCCAAAATATTGCCAAATAGACGGAAGCTTAGGGAGAGAGGCTTGGTGAAGTCTTCGAGAATAGCGATCGGCAATAAAATCGGTGTCGGCTCTATATACTTCTTAAAGTAGCCTAAACCGCGTTTGCTAAATCCGGCGTAAAAATACGCTAAAGAAGTTAACAATGCCAACGCGACAGTCGTATTGATATCATTTGTCGGTGCTGCCAACTCACCCGAAGGCAGTTTGATTAACTTCCAGGGAATTAAAGCACCCGACCAATTCGACACGAAGATAAACAAAAATAGTGTGCCAATAAAGGGCACCCAAGGACGGTAGTCTTTCTCACCAAGTTGGTTTTTCGCCAAGTCCCGAATAAATTCTAGGGCATATTCCATCAAATTTTGGATGCCTTTAGGAATTCTCTTGGCGTTGGTAGTAGCAGCGATGGAAGCTATGGCAAGAATACCAATCACAAACCATGAGGTGAGAAAAACTTGCCCGTGAATTTTCAGATTGCCCAATTGCCAGTAGAGGTGATGACCTACTTCCAATTTGGCGAGGGGAAAAGAATTAAAGGCGTTTAAGACACTAAGCATGTGCATTCTTCAAGATTTTTCCCCAAAAAGCGAGGATTGGAGATATTGTCTTTGTGAGCCTGACGTTTAAGAATCAGGAATAAACGCAGTTTGCACCGTATAGACGATGAGCGTGGCTTTGTAGGTGAGAAATCCCAAGAATATTGGCAAAACATGTAAATCGTGCCATTGAGTCGCAACTACCATCAAGCCAATAAATAGAGCAAAACGATTTTTGCTCAAACTGTTTTTTTCGCTACCTAGCCGCTCAACGTCTCTAGCCAACAATTTTAAGTAAACCACACCCGCACACGCCCCTATCAAATAATTAAGGGCAATGGTTAGGGAATAAAAAATCCACACTGAGATAAAAATAATCCCCGTCAACAGGAGTGTGATTCTCAACAACTTCTGAAAGAGTTGATAAAACTCTTCCATAGAAGATGTCCCTGGTTCTGTGTCTTCAAAACCAGATTGAGCATCTTGTCGTGTTGTCGGCGTGGGGTTAATCGATTCGTCTGACAAGCTCACAGGAAGCAGAAACCAGTACAGCTAATTATGTTGACTGCACATTCAGTCAGATGAATCATATCACGCTTGGGTAACATTACTTTAGGAAAAAACAATTAACTTCTTGTTTGGGCATTGGGCATTAGGCATTGGGGAAAATTTCTCTACCTACCCCCTGCTTCCTTCTCCTCTGTTTCTTGGCGTTATTGGCTTCTTCTCCTTACTCTTATCGAATATAAAACCCAAAATTTTGTAGAGACGTAGCAGTGCTACGTCTCTACGTGTATTCGATATTAGCGATAGGCTGCTGTAAAATTATTACCTGCTGGAGGAGGAGCGATCGCACCCCCTCTATTCCCAACTCCACAC
>CASBQA010000031.1:0-35000 GCA_949127635.1 Nostocales cyanobacterium PMM_0069
CAATGGGCATGGGGCATGGGGCATGGAAAGAATTATATTTATTCGCGCATTACTTACAGCAACTTTTTTAATTCCCAATGCCCATTGCCCAATGCCCCATGCCCAATACAAGAAAATATACCCATGTTTGAGAAGTGTTAAACTTTCAGAGATTTTAAAATAAAGCTATATATAGCTCAATAGGTTCAATAATTTTCTCTATGGCAGTTTTAGCAGCGATCGCAGTCTTGGCTGTTTTGATCTTGGTACACGAGCTGGGACATTTTATCGCAGCACGGTCTCAAGGTATTTACGCCAACCGTTTTTCTTTAGGTTTTGGTCCGATTATTTTCAAGTACCAAGGTTCAGAAACTGAATATGCTCTCCGCGCTTTTCCTTTGGGTGGCTTTGTTGGTTTTCCCGACGATGACCCGGATAGTGATATTCCGCCGAATGACCCGAATCTGCTGCGTAACCGTCCAATTTTAGATCGGGCGATCGTTATCAGTGCCGGAGTGATAGCAAATTTAATATTTGCTTATTTAGTACTAGTTCTTCAGTTGGGTATTCTTGGTATTCCCGAAAAAATCAACTACCAGCCTGGTGTACTTGTCCAGCCGGTTAATGAACAGTCCATCGCTTACCAAGCGGGAATTAGGGAAAGAGACATTATTCTTGCTGTCGGTGGCAAAGAACTGCCAGCTTCGGAAAATTCCAGCATTTTGCTGAGAAAAGAAATTCAAAATCATCCAAATCAGCCAATTGAGCTGACAGTTCAGCACGAAAATCAACAACGTACCCTAAAACTAACGCCGGAAAAAGGAACTGACGGCAAAGGTTTGATTGGGATTCAACTTGGTGCTAATGGTACACCCGTTTATCGTCGTCCTCGTAATCCGCTAGAAATTTTTAGCATTGCTGCTAACAGATTTCAAAAATTAGTTGTGGGTACGCTGAGTGGTTTTGGGCAGTTAATCACGAACTTTCAACAAACAGCCGGACAAGTTTCTGGACCAATTAATATTGTTAAAGTCGGTGCAAAGTTGGCTGCTGATGACAGTGCAAATTTGCTTTCATTTGCGGCAATTATCAGCATTAACCTGGCTATTATCAATATTTTGCCTCTTCCGGCTTTGGACGGAGGACAACTGGCTTTCCTGCTGATTGAAGGTGTGCGCGGTAAACCTCTGCCATCTCGCATTCAAGATGGTGTGATGCAAACTGGTTTGGTGCTACTTTTAGGTTTAGGACTTTTTCTGATAGTTAAAGAAACTACGCAGTTGGAGTGGGTACAAAAATTATTCCAGTGAGCACTACTCGCAAAAGGCTATCTAAAAAGCAACGGGCACGAGAAATTCTTTTGCGCCTGAAGCTTTTATATCCTGATGCGACTTGCTCTTTGAATTACTCAACGCCTGTACAGTTGCTAGTGGCAACAATTCTCTCTGCTCAGTGTACAGATGAGCGAGTGAATAAAGTAACACCAGGTTTATTTGGGAGATTTCCGGATGCAGCTAGTTTGGCGATCGCCGATTTGATAGAGTTAGAAAACTTGGTGCATTCAACTGGGTTTTATCGCAATAAGGCGAAGAATATCCAAGCTGCTTGTCGGATGATTGTCAACGAGTTTAACTCCCAAGTGCCAAACCAAATGGAACAGCTTTTACAACTTCCGGGTGTGGCACGGAAAACGGCTAATGTGGTTCTAGCTCATGCCTATGGCATCAATGCTGGGGTGACGGTAGATACTCACGTAAAGCGACTCAGCCAACGTCTGGGCTTAACTAAACATACAGACCCGATCCGCATTGAGCTAGATTTGATAAAGTTGTTACCACAAGCAGATTGGGAAAATTGGTCAATTAGACTAATTTATCATGGTCGAGCCATTTGTAAAGCGCGATCGCCCGCCTGTATTGCTTGTCAATTGGCTGAATTATGTCCCTCTGCTGGGGAATAGGGACTGGGGACTGGGGACTGGGGACTAGGTACTGGATACTGGGTACTGGGAAGAAACAGATCAATGTGAATAATCTTTTCCTAATCCCTAGTCCCTAATCCCTAGTCCCTAATCCCCCATTTATCGATACCATCCGATAGAATGAAAAATGCTGTCTTTAAATAACTAAAAAGTATATGGCAAAAAAGAGCATGATTGAGCGCGAGAAAAAGCGCGTCAAAATAGCCGAAAAATATGCGGAAAAGCGGGAAGCGTTGCTGGAAGAGTTCCGCAATACTGAATCTCCCCTTGATAGGTTGGAAGTTCACCGGAAAATTCAACAACTACCCCGCAATAGCGCTCCTACTCGTCAGCACAACCGTTGTTGGGTAACAGGTCGTTCGAGAGGTTATTACCGCGATTTCG
The DNA here is from genome assembly GCA_949127635.1 of Nostocales cyanobacterium PMM_0069. Classification (GTDB taxonomy): domain Bacteria; phylum Cyanobacteriota; class Cyanobacteriia; order Cyanobacteriales; family Nostocaceae; genus Hassallia. The sequence continues at coordinate 2,345 of CASBQA010000031.1, forward strand.
GGCTATCTCGCAACGTGCTGCGTGAATGGGCACACGAAGGTCTTTTACCTGGTGTGGTTAAGTCTAGTTGGTAGTTGATAGTTGTTGGTTGATAGTTGATAGTTGATGGTTGTTTACCACTAACTACTAACTACTAACCACTAACTACTAACTACTAACAAAATCCTATTCCCCACAACACTTATCAATTCCGAGACTTTCTAAGAGTAGATCGCTGACGGCGTTGGCGATCGCAAACTCTCCATAGAAACTTTTGGAAAAATCAAATGCCTGCATCTCTGTGACAATAGCAATTACCAGAGAACCCAGGTCATTTTCTCCTTCCATGCGTTGGCGGACAAAAATTTGTGCTGCACGTTGAGCGATAATTTGATTGACGGCTTCGGGAATAAACTCTGTATCTAGCCACCGCAACAGGCTTTCTCGCAACCATTCTCCCTCTTGTTGGGGATTTTTTGACGGTGGCAGGGTGATTGATCCAATAGGTTCAGTCATTTTCTTTATCTTATACGCAGAGTGATACAAAGGAGGATGGCTTTTTTTATTTTGCGCTTAACGTATGTATGATGTCGCTGCTATTATTCAAGGCTACGCTCAAGGCTATTTTCTCATGGCTGATGACAGCAATGGCTTGGAGTGGTATAGCAGTCGCGATCGCACTCTAATTCCTTTGGATGAGCGATTCCGCTACCCTAAGTCTTTACGACGTGTTATCAATCAAGAGCGTTTTTCTGTGGCGATTAACCGCGATTTTAAGGCTGTGGTATTTGGCTGCGCTAATCGCGATACAACTTGGATTTCACCTGAGTTACAAGATATTTATTGGGAACTTTACCAAGCTGGTTGGGCGTATAGTTTTGAAACTTGGCTCGGTGATGAACTAGCTGGAGGAATTTTAGGAATTGTTATTGGTGGGGCTTTTATTGGTGAGTCGATGTTCTACCGCATTCCTGAAGGTTCTAAGGTGGCAATGGTGAAGTTGGTAGAAAGATTGCGAGAAAGAAAATTTGTGCTGTTTGATGCCCAAATGATGAATCCTCATTTGGAAAGGTTTGGCGCTTATCGAGTTGATGACGATCAATATCAAACCTTACTTAAGCAAGCGTTGCAACGTCGCTGTAAATTAGTTTAGTCTTACTAATTACCGCTATATATTTACAAAAATTAATATTTTACTTTCTCTCAAAAAGTTAAGCATTTTCACTTCAGTGTCAATAAATATCCATTTTTGTCAATATTGTTGACTTCGTTATCTAATAATCTTGCGAAATTTCTCATTAATAATGAGAATGAAGTCAATAAAATTCCTTTTTTCCAAAATTTGGCTAATTTTGGTTTTTAAAGGTGGTGTCCCTTGCTATTTAGGAGAATTGGTGATAATATTTTCTAAATGTATAAATCTGAAAAATTATTATATTTTATAATTCCAAGTATAAAGGTATGTAAAAAAGTCAAAATATTCCTGTTATCAAACGATAGAGCAAAAGCGCCCCAAAATCACATAATCAATTTTTTGTCAACTCGCGTCTTTTCTTCGCAATGCTTTCAGCAGGTTTACAAAGCGGTTAGACTCCAAGAGTTAAGGGAGGAAGAGGATTTATGAATCGATACAGTATGATTCTTCAATGGTCTGATGAAGATCAGCTTTTCCTCGTCACTATTCCAGAGTTTGCCGATCGCGTTATCATGCCTTGCACTCATGGCAAAACTCGTGAAGAAGCTATTCGTAATGGTGAAGAAGTGATTGAAATGTACTTGGAAGCTTGGCAAGTAGAAGGTGAATCTATTCCTGAACCTAGCACGCTTCAAATTGCCTGATTACCATTCCAAAACCCTTGAATTGGCAAAGTAAATGTTTACTACTTATATGCCTCTGGTGAACTGTAGGGATGTGGAGTAAGCAATATAATCTCTCTGAGATGGATAGAGCGATCGCCCAATTTTCTCTTCAGGTACGATGAAAATATATTATAGTGCGATCGCACTTTCTTATAAGTTTGGTTGACGCTACAAAACCCAACATCTATCCTTCATCCTTTCTTTGGTCACTCAAGCAACCAGCTGAATAAACCTTCTACTGTAAGATTAAAATCTTTAGCAAATTCTGGCACTGGCAACTGTGTTCCTAGTTCTTCGTAAAAAGTGGTTGGTTGATCTGGCAAGTAGACAAACACAGATTGTTCTTCAGGATCAATCAGCCATCCCATCTGAGTTCCATGCTTAAGGCAATGCAGAATATTCTTGGTAACTTTAGTTTGACTTTGATCGGGAGATAAAATTTCTATTGTCCAATCTGGGGCAATTGAGAAGACATTAGCAACCCCACCATTTTCTTTGCGGGGAATTCTGTCCCACCTAAACACAGAAATGTCAGGCACAATTGAGCGATCGCCAAAAGTACAGCGAAGCTCACAAAAAGCCCGCGCAATCTGTTTGGGCTTTACGACCAAGTTAATCGCAGGTGCTAACTCAGTCTGAATTGCGCTGTGTTCTCCTTGTGGCATCGGTTTTTGGATGATACGTCCATCAATGTACTCACTGGCAGGTTCTGTCTCTGGCAAATCCAGGAATTCACTTAGAGTAAGGGGTTTAGCAGAGGTCTGTACCATTTAAGATTTCCTTACGAGGGGTAAGTTGTACTACTGCTATTTGTTATTCTACAGAACGATAGGTTACGCCAGCTAGCGGATATGCAACCAAATACCTTTCACCAACTCCTCATAAAGCTAGATTTCAAAATTTAAATACATTATAGAAATAAACTCACCAAAAACTGATATCCTACAACCTGTAGGAAAAAGTGTCCCACTCTGTTCAAATTGAACATGGCTCAAAATTATCGCACCACAAAGCTCAGGGGGAAATCCTTTAAAGGGCAAGATTTAACAGGCGCAGATTTCTCTGATTCTGATATTTGTGGTACAGATTTTACTGGTGCCATTCTCAAGAGTGCAAATTTTCGCAACGCCAAAGCAGGTTTACAACGCCGTTGGGCGATCGCTTTGGTAATATTTGCATTACTACTATCGGCGATATCCGGACTCCTATCATCTGTTGGTGGTTCCCTGCTAGGATTTCTTCTGGTTAACAATCATCGCGAAAATCTTTACGTTGTTGCAGCTAGCTTGATAGTTTTGTTAGTGTTTTTTATTACCATTATCCACCGGGGATTGTCAGCAGCCTGTGGGTTTTTGATCATGGCGATCGCATGGGCAGGTTTGGCGGCGATCGCTTGGGCAGGTATAGTAGCAGTAGCTTGGGCTGGAGTAGCAGTCACAAGTGTAATGGAATTAGCTTCTATCGTAGCGGTAATTGCTACCGCCTCTATATCAGTAGTCCTTGTGGCGGTAGGGGCAGTAGTTATAGCTGGAGCCGCCGCATTTGCTGGAATTATCGCTGGAATGCTTACAGTGACAGTAACAGTGTCAATTGCGGGGGCAATAGCTGGAGCCGTGGCTGTAGCGGCTGCAATGGTCAATTTGAATGCTGGGGGTGTAGCATTATTAGTTTCAGCAGGAGTAATTTTACTGAGTGCTTATGTCAGTTGTCATGCCTTATTTGGAGATGAAAAACAAAGCTTAACTCGGAATTTAGCGATCGCTTTTGTGACAAAACATGGAACTAGTTTTCAAGGCTGCGATTTGACTGATGCTGACTTTACCCAAGCCACACTGAAAAACACCAGCTTTACTACAGCTATTTTGACACGCACCTGCTGGTATCAAGCGAAAAAGTTGGATCTTGCAGATGTGGGGACAACTTATCTTGATGATGTGCAATTACGAGAATTGTTGGTTACGAAAGACTTACAAAACAAAAATTTGAATGGTTGGAACTTGCAAAATATAAATTTGCAGGGAGCGAATATCATGGACGCTAGCTTAATAGGAGCGAATCTGAGTGCATCTAACTTGCAAGATGCAGATTTTTCTAGAGCTAACCTCGGACAAACGCAATTAAACAAAACTGATTTTAGAGGTGCGACTCTTACCGGTGCTTACATTGAAGATTGGTTAATTACTTGGGAAACGAAGTTAGATAATGTGAAGTGTGAGTACATCTTCATGCGGATACCCACACGGGAAAATCCTAATCCTCGTCGTTTACCCACAAATTGGGATGAAACGTTTGAAAATGGTGAATTTTCCCGCTTGTTTAATCCGTTGTCGAAAATTAAGATTTAAGAACGTAGCGCCGACTACGAATATAATATTAAATTCGCCTTTCTGTTACTAAGGTGAGACTAACCCATTCGCCTTTATCAGTGTAACTGCGAATCATCCGCTGGCGTAAGTTAGGTTCGATTAACCAACCCGCTTCTAAGATAAAGCTTTGCCGTAATTGCACTTTAACTGGTAAATTAGCAGAAGCACCATCGGGTAAGAGTAATACTTGCACCTGATGGCGAGGATTTTGGTCAAAGTGAATTATAGAGCCTTTAATCCTAGCACTTGAGGTAATTGTCCGTTCGCCAAAAGTTAAACTTTGAATTAATCGCCCAGCATCAAGTCGTAATTCTAGAGTAGAAGAAAACGTATCAGGCGATCGCCAATCAGGATATATTGTTACACCTTCGCCGTGCCATTCTCCCAACAAGTCATCTATAGTTAAAACTGCACGTTGTACTGCTTGGGTTCCCGCTAAATGTTCGCGAATTAAGGTAAGTTGGTCTAAATCACCATTTTTATCAAATAGCTGCACCAACCGTAAGCGGTGATTTTTTTGAATAAATCCAAATTCTGCGCCAAATTCAGAATAGGGTGCTAACTGAATCGAACCTTGAGAAAATTCCCCATTTTCAAAAAATAGAACACTTCGTCCTAGAGAACTATATTCTAAAACTTTTTCATCCTCCCCCAGACGGATAATTTGGCGAATAGTCTGATTATTGTTCAAACCTTCCAAGGAGACAATTGAGGGAGTATCATTCACCAATTCACCTTGGGGAGAGAAACGGGTAAATGAACCAAACCAGACACCGATATTTTGCAGTAAACGTTCCCATTGCGATCGCATAGTTAGGAGTTAGGAGTTGGGAGTTAGGAGTGATTTTTGTAGAGACAATTTGAGAATAAATATGGCTAGTGTAGTAAGCACTGAAGTGCTTACCATTCTGCCAAAGCTGCGCTAACTCCGTTTCGTAAATCCGGTGTCAGCGTAGGATTATTTAATAATTGTTGCAATTGATTATAAACGGTTTCTGCTGCGAGATTCTTTAGTGCAGCGACGATGTGCAATCTGACAACTTCATTATTATCTGTTAGGAGAGAAATCAACGGTTCAATTGCCTCCATATTGCCTAATTGTCCCAAAGATAAAGCGATGGTACTTTTAATTGAGGCAATCTCAACTGCTGGATGTTGCGATCGCACTATTGAAAGTAAAATTAAAGTCGCTTTTGCGGTTAATGTCGAATCGCTGACTCGACCTAAAACTGTAACTATTTCTAACCACAGTGTCGTATGTGAAAGTTGATCAAATGCTTGTTGGAGATATTCTAAACTGGATGATGTCTTGATCCAACTTAGAGCGCGGACAACTTCAAGTTGTAATTTTATTGGTGTCTGGGGCGATACTAGCACTAAAAATAACTGCTTGGCAGCCTCATCACTACCGATTCGTGAAAGTGCAACCGCTGTTGCTTGGGCAACTTCTATATTAAGATCATAAAGTTTGGGTTGGAGTTTCACCACCAAATCTAATTCTTGATGTAAGTCAGTGCGAACACTCAACCCAAGTACAGCTTCACGTCTAACAGCAGCAGCAACATCAGTTAAAGCATTTAAAAGAATCGGTGGAATACGAGGATCGGCAAAGCTGCTGAGAGCTTCAATCACTATAGCGCGGATTTCAACTAGGGGATCTTGCACCACAGTCAATAGAGGTGCAATAATTTCTGGTTGACGGATGTAAGAAAGCGATCGCACTGCAAAAACTCGTGTATCTTGGGATGCTAAAAGTTCTGATAAAGCAATAATGGCACTTTGTCCAATTTTAGCTAATGCGGCAGCAGCGATCGCCTTAAGTTCTTCATTCTCATTAGCTTGAAGAAATTTTACCACTGAAGCGATCGCAATCGGATTTTTCAGTTCTCCTAAAATCCGGACTGCATACCACCGTAATTCTGACTCTGCATCTTCATCTTCTAGGATGTCAATCAACGGGGTTATGGCAACATTTCCCAAACGGACAAACACTTTACCAATTTCCCATCGTTGCTGAAAATCCCCCATTTCTAGAATTAAGAGTGCTAATTCCAGCAAATATGCTTGATTTTTAACTATCTCTGGGTTTTTGGCATCTTCTCCCAGAATCAACTGTTGCACGCATTGCAAGACTCGTGACCAATCAGCCGCATCGTGTGCTGCCTGCACTTGCACCAAAAGCTGGTTGATGTTATTCACAATTGGTTAGTTGTTAGTTGGTGTTTATTTGTTGTTATATCATGTCCAGTTAATTGCCTATATCAGACATCGACCGCTATGCTTATTATCCGTTACCCGAAACTCTTGTAACAGAGGTAGCATTGCTACGTCTTTACATAGGTTTTGGTTTTTGATGTGTGGTTCAAATAGATGAAAATTGCTCTAATACGACTATGCATTCATTCATAAGAATATGTAATAGATAATGCAGATTATGCAAGATCCGACTTTAAGATCCGACTTTGCCGACTATCGGAAATGGGAGAGAGGTGATAAAAATATATACAGCTAGCAAACACCACGCTAGTTAATCAAATCTAGGAGAGTAAGGAACCCATGAAAAAATTAATTTCAGTAATGTTTGCCGCATTATTAGTTGTTGTGGTTACTTTCAACTTCTCAATCGCTCCTGCAAACGCACAAGCAACTAGCGCAGGCTACAAAATAAGCTTACAAGCCGATACAGGAAAATGGCTATCTCGTTGTAACGGTTGTCAAAAAGTTGTAGGTACTAATCCTGATACAGCTACAGTACATATTGACCAACCCATCTCTAGTAATCCTTATGCTCAATTTGAGGTTTTCAATGTAGGTAATGGCAAAATAGCTCTCAAAGCAGATAGTGGTAAATACTTAGCACGATGCAACAACTGTATTGTTGGAGGTGCGTATCCAGATAGCCTCACAATTCATGTAACTGATCCTTCTTTACCCTATGCCCAATTTACTCCAGAATACTTGTTGAATGGCAAGTATGCTCTCAAAGCAGATACTGGTAAATATGTAGCACGATGCAACAACTGTTCTCCTGGTTCTGCGGTACCAGATACCGTTACTATTCACGTTGACACTCCCAAAGGAAACAGTTTTGCTCAGTGGGATATAATCCCCGTCCTTCCTAACCTATAAGGAAGTTAGTTAGATTTTGGAAATTCAAGTGCGGTTCGATGTTGTCAAATCAGGCGATCGCACTTCTTTTTTAGTTGAATAGCACTAAATAATCAGAGGGGCAATTGCCCCTCTTTTTAATTGCAGTTAGTGCGATCGCTCGTAATTAAATTTTATTTATGCAGAAATTGCATCATAGCGATACATTTTCGTCAAATTTACCAAAATTTCGTAGCTATTTATACTATTTTAACATTCATGCAACCTTAATCTTAGGAACAAGCAAATCGTTACAAACCTTGTAAAAAAACAGCTTAGACCAATTTGTAATTTAGAAAAACTCAAAAATTTACTTTAAAAAAATCGTAAATTCACATATTCAAACGCGAACTAGCAACAAAGCAACGGAAGTCAACTCATGACAGACACAGCAACTACCACATCCAGCTTAAACAAATTCGAGAAATTCAAAGCAGAAAAAGATGGACTCGCTGTAAAGGCAGAAATCGAAAAATTTGCCTCCTTGGGTTGGGAAGCAATGGACGAATGCGATCGCGACCATCGGCTAAAATGGTTGGGTGTGTTCTTTCGTCCAGTCACTCCCGGCAAGTTTATGATGCGGTTGCGGATGCCTAACGGTATTCTAACTTCTCATCAAATGCGTGTGTTAGCTGAAGTAGTGCAGCGTTACGGTGAAGACGGCTACGCTGACATCACTACTAGACAGAATATCCAATTACGGGGCATCCGCATTCAAGATTTACCAGATATCTTTAATAAATTTGAGGCTGTTGGCTTAACCAGTGTACAGTCAGGAATGGACAACGTTCGCAACATTACAGGTGATCCCGTAGCTGGATTAGATGCTTCGGAGTTGTTTGATACGCGAGAGTTGGTACAGCAAATTCAAGATATGATTACCAACAATGGCGTTGGTAACTCAGAGTTTAGCAACCTGCCGCGCAAGTTTAACATCGCCATCACCGGTGGACGTGATAACTCAGTTCACGCGGAAATCAACGATTTGGCTTTTGTCCCCGCTTTTAAGGAGGGGGGGAAAGAATTCTCCTCACCTCAGTTTGGCTTCAATGTCCTGGTTGGGGGCTTTTTCTCTGCCAAACGGTGTGATGCAGCGATTCCGTTAAATGCTTGGGTGCCCCCAGAAGATGTAGTTGCTGTATGTAGAGCGATTTTAGAAGTTTATCGCGATCGCGGTTTACGTGCAAATCGCCAAAAATCGCGCTTAATGTGGCTAATTGACGAATGGGGTTTAGACAAATTCCGCTCAGAAGTCGAAAACCGTTTAGGCAAGTCATTAATCAGTGCAGCAGCGAAAGATGAAATCGACTGGGAAAAACGCGACCACATCGGCGTATACAAACAAAAGCAACCCGGATTAAACTACGTAGGGTTAAACATTCCCGTTGGTCGATTCTTTGCCGATGACATGTTTGAAATTGCCCGACTTGCGGAAGTTTACGGCAGTAGTGAAATTAGGATGACGGTTGAACAAAACGTGATTATCCCCAATATTGCTGATACAAGATTGGCAACATTTTTAACAGAAAATCTGTTAGAAAGGTTTAAAATTGAGCCTGGTTCGTTAATGCGATCGCTAGTTTCTTGCACAGGTGCACAATTTTGCAACTTTGCCCTAATTGAAACCAAAAACCGCGCTTTGGCAATGATCAAAGCATTGGAAAGCGAGTTAACATTCACTCGGACTGTACGCATTCACTGGACAGGTTGTCCTAACTCCTGCGGACAGCCCCAAGTTGCAGACATCGGCTTAATGGGAACTAAAATACGCAAAAATGGCAAAACTTTAGAAGGAGTTGACATTTATATGGGCGGCAAAGTTGGTAAAGATTCACATTTAGGAACTTGTGTCACTAAAGGCATACCCTGCGAAGACTTACAGCCAGTATTACGCCAACTGCTAATAGAAAACTTCGGCGCACGCGCAAAAGAAGAGTTAGTGGTTATTAGTTAGTGGATAGGGGATAGGGGATAGTGGTTAGTGGTTAATAGAACAACCATCAACCATCAACCAACAACCATCAACTAACAACTAACAACTAACAACCATCAACTATCAACCAACATCTTAGGGCAATTACATAATTGTCCACAGATTTTTCTACGCAATTATTCAGTTTTTACTTAGGAAAACTCAATGCTCAAAGGTTTAGTTTCATTTACCGGTCGCTACCGCATCTTACATCAGACTTGGCTTGCCTTCTTTCTCACCTTTGTTTGTTGGTTTAACTTTGCTCCCTTTGCGACAACTATAGGTAAGCAGTTACATCTGGCGCCCGAACAAATTAAAACTTTGGGTATTTGCAACTTGGCGCTGACAATTCCAGCGCGAATTATCATTGGGATGCTTTTGGATCGTTATGGTCCGAGAAAAACTTACTCAATGCTGCTAATGTTTGCAGTGGTTCCCTGTATGGCTACCGCACTGTCACAAAACTTCAACCACTTAGTTATCAGTCGCTTGTTGATGGGAATTGTCGGTGCTGGGTTTGTCGTCGGTATCCGCATGGTGGCAGAATGGTTTCCCCCGAAAGATATTGGTATAGCCCAAGGTGTTTATGGTGGTTGGGGCAACTTTGGGGCTTTCGGGGCTGAATTTACCTTACCGATGATTGCAGTTGCGGCTAGCTTTATGACTGGTGGTGCTTCTAACTGGCGTTTAGCGATCGCTCTTACAGGTATTATTGCCGCAATTTACGGTGTAATTTATTTCAATACTGTTCAAGATACACCTCCCGGCAATACTTACAAACGTCCTAAGAAAAATGGTTCTTTGGAAGTAACCAGTGTCAAAAGCTTCTGGGCAATGATTGTCTCAAACTTTGGTTTGATTTTCGCTTTAGGTTTATTAGCTTGGCGTTTGGAACAAAAGAACATTCACTTTTTCAATCTCAGCCAAATGTATTTAGTTTGGGTTGCGTTACTCGGATTATTTGCTTATCAAAGTTACCAAGCTTATAAAGTCAATCAAGAACTATTAACTGGCAGAAAAATTTACGCTCCATCTGAACGCTATCAATTTGGTCAAGTAGCTTTACTCGAATTCACATACATTACTAACTTTGGTTCTGAACTTGCTGCGGTTTCCATGCTGCCGGCATTTTTTGAGAAAACCTTTGGTTTAGAGCATGTTATTGCGGGGATGATTGCTTCTATCTATCCCTTTATGAACTTAATTTCTCGTCCTAGCGGTGGTTTAATTTCTGATAAATTTGGCTCTCGTAAATGGACAATGACAATTATTTCGGCTGGGATTGGTGTCAGCTATTTGATAGCACATTTTATTAACAAAAGCTGGCCCATTCCCCTAGCGATCGCTGTCACAATATTAGCCGCATACTTTGCCCAAGCTGGCTGCGGTGCAACCTACGGTATCGTACCTTTAATTAAGAAAGAAGCCACAGGTCAAATTGCTGGTAATGTCGGCGCTTACGGTAATTTCGGCGGTGTGGTTTATCTCACAATCTTCAGCTTAACTGATGCACCAACTCTGTTTAGCACAATGGGTATAGCTGCAATGATCTGCGCCTTTATGTGTGCCTTTTTCCTTAAAGAACCGAAAGGCTCTTTTGCTGGTGCTTACGAAGATGAATCACTAGAAATTGCAACTCAAAAAGCTCCTATCTTAGCAGAAGAATAAGATTTAGATAGGTTTGGATTACTACTAATAAACTTCTCAAAATCACACCTGAGATACACACAGAAAATTAACCTGTGTGTATCTTAAATTTAAGGAATTGTGGAAAAAAATCGCATTTATGTAGAGACGTAGCAATGCTACGTCTCTGCGAAGATTTGGGACTTAATGAATGATATTAATTTATCAACAAAAAGTATCACAAAACACTTTTTGTTGGTCACAATTGATATTAAATAAGTAAAAATGCTATCAGGAAAATTTCCGAAAGTTTTTCCAAGCAAATTTGAAAAATCTTCTTAACAGAAACTATCAGATTTTTCTCTAAGCAGCTTAAACATTTTTAAGTCGTAAAGACGTTCCGGCGTAAAGACGTTCCGGCGGAACGTCTCTACAGTATGTGTGATTTGCGCTTCCATGATATCAAAAGTTTGAAAACACAATTATTCGCTCTTAAATCAAGTCATTGTTCAAAATTTAGACAATTGGTGAATACGGTACAAACGCCATGACTGAAATTACCAAAACCGTGTGTCCTTACTGTGGTGTAGGCTGTGGACTAGAAGTCTCACCCCCAGCCCAACATGGCAAGCCGACAAATCGAGATAGTCAAGGAACTCCAATTTGGCGAGTGCGGGGGGATAAAGCGCATCCATCAAGTCAAGGTATGGTGTGTATTAAAGGGGCAACGATCGCCGAATCTTTAGATAAAAATAGATTACGCTATCCAATGGTACGAGACTCCTTAGAAGAGGAATTTCGCCGCGCAACTTGGGATGAAGTTTTTAATCTCATCACCCAACGCATTCAAACTGTGCGCTTTACCCAAGGAGTAGAAGCCATATGTATGTACGGTTCCGGTCAGTTTCAAACTGAGGACTACTACATAGCTCAGAAATTGATGAAAGGCTGTTTGGGTACTAACAACTTTGATGCTAACTCTCGTTTATGCATGTCGAGTGCTGTAGCTGGCTATATTCAAAGCTTTGGCGCGGATGGTCCCCCGTGCTGTTACGATGACTTGGAGTTAACTGACTGTGCCTTTTTAATTGGCACGAATACGGCTGAATGTCACCCCATCATTTTCAACCGATTGGAGAAATACCATAAAAAGAATCGCAAAGTGAAAATGATTGTGGTTGATCCCCGACGCACACCAACCGCAGAAGCCGCAGATTTACATTTAGCGATTCGTCCCGGTACAGATATCGACTTGATGAACGGGATGGCTCACTTATTGATGCGCTGGAATTACATCGATCCCGCGTTCATTGAAGATTGTACCAGCAACTTCCCCGCATACGCTGAGGTGATTCGCCATTATTCCCCAGACGTCGTAGCTCATCGCTGCGGTATCAGCGTTGAAGATTTAGAAACAGCAGCTCGTTATTGGGGTGAATCACAGCGGGTACTATCGATGTGGTCAATGGGTGTAAATCAATCATCGGAAGGTACCGCAAAAGTTAGAACCATCATTAATTTGCACTTAATGACCGGACAAATTGGTAAACCTGGATCTGGACCTTTTTCCTTGACCGGTCAGCCAAACGCGATGGGAGGACGCGAAGCGGGAGGTTTATCACATCTGTTACCCGGTTATCGCACGGTGAAAAATGCCCAACACCGCACGGAAGTTGAGGAATTTTGGGGACTGAAACCGGGGCAAATTTCCCCAAATCCCGGTTTGTCGGTGTGGGATATGATTACGGAGTTAGAAAACGGTAACGTCGGTTTACTGTGGATTGCGGCGACTAATCCGGCTGTGAGTATGCCAGATTTGGAGCGGACAAAAAAAGCGTTATTGCGATCGCCTTTTACAATCTATCAAGATGCCTATTATCCCACAGAAACCGCTGCTTACGCTCACGTCCTCTTACCCGCAGCCCAATGGGGTGAAAAAACTGGGGTGATGACAAACTCCGAACGAGTAGTCACCTTATCTCAAGCATTCCGCATACCACCAGGGGAAGCGAAAGCAGATTGGGAAATTTTTGCTGAAGTTGGGCGTCGGTTAGGTTTTGAGAAAGAATTTGATTTTACAAACTCGGCTGAAGTATATACTGAGTTTGTCAAACTGACTTGCGATCGCCCTTGCGATATGACAGGTATGACTCACGAGCAATTACAGACGGAAGGTGCGACTCAATGGCCCCATCCAAAAAAGAAACCTGAATCGATATATATCGATTCTGATACAGGAGTTGCCAGTTTTGAAGAAAATACAGACGCGATTAATCGCATCTCTACAACTTTAAATTCCAAAAGGCTTTACACCGATTTGCATTTTCACACTCCTGATGGACGCGCTCGATTTGGTGCATATCATTCGCGAGGACTAGCAGAACCACCCGATCCTGATTATCCCTTTGTCTTGACAAATGGGCGACTTTACGGACATTGGCATACTCAAACGCGCACCGGTCGCATTGAAAAAATTCGCTTGATGCATCCGGAACCATTTATTGAGATTCATCCTCGTGATGCAGCAAAGTTGAATATTACAGATAATCAGTGGGTGGAAGTGCGATCGCGTCGGGGAAAATCCAAATTTCCTGCTAAAATTACTAGAGCGATCGCACCTGGTACGGTGTTTGTCCCCATGCATTGGGGTGCGCTGTGGGCAGAGAATTCTGAAGCAAACGCTCTCACCCATCCAGAATCTTGTCCCGACTCACTCCAACCAGAATTAAAAGCTTGTGCGGTACAACTAACGCCAATTACTCTTAATACCGAGTTGCGTAACCAAGTATCATTAACTATAGGACTTACGCAAAAACTCTCATAAACTCTTATTCCTTCTCAGATGCGGAGACGCTTCGCGAAGGCTTCCTTAGCGTCTTCTCCCTTCGGGAGAAGCTAGCGCCAAGGCGGTTCGTTTTTTGGTCATTTTGCGTAAGTCATAAACTAGTAAAGTTGTAATTTAAAGCACCTACAAAATACCGTTAAGTCTCAACTGGTGCATCAGCTAATCTGCTCCACTCATTCCAAGAACCGTCGTAATTGCGTACATTCTCGTAGCCCAGCAAATACTTTAAGACAAACCAAGTATTCGAGGAGCGTGCCCCAACTGCACAGTAGGTTATCACTTCCTTATTAGGAGTAATGCCCTTACTGTTGTATAAAGCATACAGTTCTTCGGCTGATTTAAACGTATTATCTTCGTTCAAAGCTGATTCATAAAAAAGATGAATTGCACTCGGAATGTGACCAGCACGCTCAGTTTTTTCTGGTGGCTTCATCATAAATAATTCGCCGCAATACTCTTGGACTGTACGCACATCCACCAAAATTGAATCTGTGTTAATTGCTGCTTTTACCTGCTCTGGTAGCGCTCGGATAGTTGTATCTAAATTCTTTACTGTATATATTGTTGGCGTGATTGTGGGAATTTCAGTAGAGACAGGGCGTTTTTCAGCAAGCCATTTTTTGCTACCACCATTCATTACTCGTACATCGTTATGCCCGAATACTTTTAGAAACCAAAAAGCACAATGGGCACCAGCATTATGGTTGCTATAAATAATGATGGTTGTATCATTTGTAATACCTGAGCGTGCAAGCAGTTCTAAAAATGCCGAAGAATCGAAATTGAAACGGTAATCGGGTTGCATGATGGTGGTCAATGCGTTCCAGAAGACGGCGCCTGGAATGTGACCAGAGTTATAAGCTGTCATATCTATATCGGTTTCAATAACACGCACTTGGCGATCGCTTAAATGTTCAGCAACCCATTGAGTGTCCACGAGAATTTCAGGATGAGCGTAATTCAAGATAATGACTCCTTATTTGATGGGAACACAGTTTGCCGCACCCGATGAACTAGAGTTGTGGAAACAGAGAATAGCGTGAATCCGATAAGTGGGTGGAATACTGAGGTATGAAAAGGCGAATTTAGGTGAATTGTGAGAAATTGCAATCCCAGTAGTACTGCAATACTAGCTGTCAGGCTTTGTACTCGTCGGGGAAATGAAATCAAGAACACCCATAAAAGCAGAATTGCTGCCAATCCACCGTATCCCCGTACTAGCCAAACATGGATATTCCACCACTCCGGGTTGTGAAAGAATGCGAGTCCTACCGTCAACACTTGGGCAATCAGGCAGAGATTGAAAAGCGTGGCTACCCAATAAAAGCCAATTTGAAACTTGCGTACAGATGGCTGCACGCGATCAAAGTTAAAATCTATGGTCATGATTGATGATTCTTGGGGGAAATTAGGACTAAAACTAATGTTTTGATCGCAACAAAATCTATACTAAGAACAAAAGCGCGATCGCGGCTAGTCCTCGAACGAGTACTCTTGCCAGCAGTAATGATGACAAATTCCTTGCAGTCTTTATTTGAAGCAATAGCTGATGCTGGTAATGAGCAAGAATTACGACTGCACGTTATGGTTAAAATCAGTGACTATTTTGTTGCCCAACGTCGGAAGCTTTTTTTATTTCATGAGCTTCCCTCTACCCAAACAAATATTCCGCCCATGATGAAATTGGCTTTATCTTTGGAACATAATCCGGTCTTGCGCTACATAGTTGAGCACCATGCTCCAGTTCATGAAGAATTGTTATTACCTTCTGGTATGTGGAAGACTATATGCTCGCGCTTTGACCACGGACATGTGATGGCTGGACCAATTGTCAGTAATGGTCGTCTTGTTGGTGGAGTTGGCTTTACCCGTGTTCGAGGTTCTTCTGCTTTTAATGTTCACAATGTTGCCGATTTAAGTGCGCTGTGCCTACATTTATCAACTAAGTTAGCAACATTATGGTCACAACAAACAGAGTTGAATTATTTGGCAATTAATCGCTTAACCCAGCGTGAAATTCAAATTGCCGAACTAGTAGCACAAGGACTAACAAATGCTGAAATCGGGACAGCACTTTGGATTACAGAAAATTCTGTGAAGCAAGCTTTAAAACGGATATTTCGGAAGATTGAAGTTTCATCTCGTGCCGAGTTGGTAGCGCGGCTTTTTTCAAACGCAAAACTTTTAAAATCAAAGTAATCGTCATCAAAATCGCAGATAAGGATGTAAGATTAGCAGATAATTTTTATTTAACAGGGGGGTGTAGTACATGCGGAAACTATTTAACCGAATTGCAGAATCTATCACAGATGAGAAATTTATGCACCACGTTGAGAGCATAGAGGTGGTAGTTTCCAAAGTTTTATCTGTGGCGATGGTGGTGGTAATTTGGGTAGCCATTTTTGACTTAGGAGTTCTACTTGTTAAAGAACTTTTTACCACACCATATGGTGCAATCAACAAAACATTATTTAAAATATTTGGTTTATTTTTAAATATTTTAATTGCCTTAGAAATATTAGAAAATATTACAGCTTATCTGCGAAAGCATGTTGTTCAGGTTGAGTTGGTTATTGTAACTTCTTTGATTGCTGTATCTCGGAAAATTATTCTACTCGATTTAGACAAAACCGATGGAGTTGAAGTTATTGGCTTGGCAATTGCCATTTTTTCCTTATCAATAAGTTATTGGATTATTCGTTACAGCAATTCCAAACCAAATTCTTAAATCATCGTTGGAATATTATGGCAGTATTTTTTAAATTTGAGGCAGATTTTGTTGAATCTCTACGTTGCATTCCCATGCAAGTGCGCTACAAACTCGATACTTGTGGTATTAAGCTAAAATTATCCGATTGGAGCCACATGACGCAAGTTGAGCGTGAAGCTTTAGTTGAATTACCTTGCACCACAGAAAGCGAAATTCAAGCTTACCGTGAGTATCTTGAGAATTTGATTTTACAACGTAGCGGCACACCACCGACAACATTATTTATCGAACCTCATCCCCCGTGGATGGATGCTAATAATGTGCCAGATAGCCTTCAGAAAAAACTTCAAGAAATAGGTACAAGCATCACACCCCAAGAATGGGCAAATTTAACTGACTTGCAGCGGTTCTCTTTGCTGAAACTTAGTCGTCCAGGACATGAAAACGAAAATTTCCCGAAAGCGATCGCCGAATTTAATTTACATATTGGATAGTGGATGGTGGATGGTGGATGGTGGATGGTGGATGGTTGTAACGAGTACTTTTTGATAACCAACAACCAACACCCAACAACAGTTAATTAAGGTTCTTGGTCTATAACTTTTGAGATAGTCAGTAGTAATAGCTTCATTAATAGTAGCAAAAATAACACCAAATATTAAGGTAGACACGTTCCAGACCGAACGTATTTACTACAAAAAAAAATTATACTTTTTATATTTTTAAATACAATTAATCTTGGTAAAAACTACTAATATTTAATCAATTGGGATAAATTTAATCTTTAATAAGGTGCTTGAAAGCAGATAAACTATAAACTATGAGCTATAACTTTATACAGCTTACCAAAAATAATGGATCGAAACACCTGAAATAGCGAGAATACTTACCTGTCAGGGATAATACTATCTTAAAATTTGATTTATAAATTTCTAATTGTTTAACAGTAAGTGAGGCTATATTGTATTTAGCAATGCTGCTGTTGATGTGGCTACGGTTAAGTCCTGCTGCTGTGATAATTTAAGCGAATTAATTGAGAAACGAATTCTAACTCAATGACAGGGAAAAACGCAAGACATAATGCTTTTCTGCGGCTACTGTCTGGTAATGAAGCAGCTTTTGGGTCAGCATCTCGCTACTCACTGCTTGCCAGTAAAGATGCGGTAATTGGACGTGACCCCAATTGCCAAGTTATCTTCGATGCCATGAACTATCGGATGGTATCCCGTCGTCATGCGGTGGTTCGTCCCCTCTCATCATCCGCAGATGCTAGATTTAGCTGGGTAATTTCTGATTTAAATAGTGCTAATGGCACTTATTTAAATGGAAAACGCTTGCAAGGGACTCAGGAATTGCAACCAGGCGATCGCATAACTTTAGGTTATGATGGTCCAGAATTACTGTTTGAATACGAACTCATCCCCCAAGCAACGGTGATGTCGCAACCTGCTTCTAAACCGTTACCACCAGCAGCGACTCCTCTCCAGTCGATCCAAAAACCAGATTCTGTAAGCTTCACTCAACTGTTTCCGATTATTTCGACTGGTAAAGATTTAACTCGTAAAGCATACCTGATACCGGGAATGCTGACAGTAGTATTTGTAGTACTAATGTTTGCCACAGTAGGTCATCCCCAAGCCAATCAAGTTATTGTTGCCACTTACATAGCTTTTGCGGCTTACTATTTTGTCTATCAGCTTTGCGGCAAACAAAAGCCTTGGTGGGTGTTAGTAGCTTCAGGATTAACGACTACGCTGATTTTACGCAGTCCTTTGTTAGATATATTTATCTTCGTATTTCGCGGTATCTTACCTGGTAACTTGCCCTCTGGTGGAGATACTCCCACCTTCACAGAGTTACTGGTACGTTACTTTTTTGGCGCCGGTTTGATGGAGGAATTACTGAAGGCGCTACCAGTATTGGGTGCCTATGCGATCGCCAGAGTACTACCCTCGCCTTTACGCGAACGTGTTGGCGTTTGGGAACCTCTAGATGGCATCCTTCTAGGAACTGCTTCTGCCGTAGGTTTCACACTCTTAGAAACTTTAGGACAGTATGTACCTTCTATTACTCAAAATGCTACAGTACAATCGGGGTTAGCAGCTGGTCAATTGGTAGGATTGCAACTATTAATTCCTCGTATTTTAGGGTCTGTTGCCGGACACATGGCTTATAGCGGGTATCTAGGGTATTTTATCGGGTTAGCTGTTCTCAAGCCCCGCAGAAGTTGGCAGATTTTGCCTGTTGGTTATCTTAGCGCTTCAGCACTCCACGCTTTGTGGAACGCAACAGGATCTATCAATGCCTTACTTTTGGTGGTGGTCGGGGTGTTGTCTTACGCCTTTTTGATGGCAGCAATTCTCAAAGCACGGGTATTATCTCCAACGCGATCGCAAAATTTTGCTACCCGCTTTATCGAACCAAAATGAGAGATGGGGGACAATGGTCAATGGTCAAGGGTCAAGGGTCAATGGTCAAGGGTCAATGGTCAAGTGTTGACTGTTGACTGTTGACTGTTGACTGTTGAATTATTTGGATGCTTTACCTACAAGCGCTACATTTATTGAACTTCAATTATCTTTTATGTCTTTGGGTAGATGACGCTTGTCTAACGTCTATCTTATTGTTGTGGTAAGTTGGTGAATCTATACCTTGAAAAAATAATTAAAGATTGTGAGAATGGCACGTAAGGCGTAGAGATAACGCAGGCATTCAGACAAAAACTACAAGTCTTACTACCTTCTGGCTTATTACACCAGTACATCTTGGCGTAAATAAACTAACCATTCTCAATCGCTAAAAAGCTTACTCCATATTACTTTTGACTTTTGACTTTTGACTCTTGACTTTTGACTTTTGACTTTTGACTCTTGACTTTTGACTTTTGACTTTTGACTTTTGACTTCCGCCTTGCGGTACTAGCAACATAAATGCTTTTTGCGCTGCACTGCTGCTTTGCCACATCAAAGAAATCAAACCAGATACATAGAATTCTCAATTTAGGTTTCTGATTGAAGATTATCTAATTGGGTGAAGGCATAGTGAGCGATCGCTAAACTAACTTTTGCTTGTTCGATTTGAGATAAAGCTGTCCACTCTCGATTGTTGATGTTACTAATTGTAGATTCTGCATTTTGCGGTTCACTACCTCGCATGGCATAAGCGTAAGGACGCGCTAGAACTAAAAGGTCTTCTGTTTCCCAATTTGGTAGTACAGTCTGAACACACTCAACCAATAGTTGATCGCCAATTGTTCGGCTGTTGTTTAACATTTCTGAGGCTTTTTGAGCGATCGCATTTAGCCAACTTTGGGGTACACTGGCAGCAAAAGCCGAATGTAAAGTTTTTTGAAGATTACCTAAAGTCGCATTTATTGTATTACAGTTGTAGTGCGAGCATTCAGAAATTTCTGACCAGAGTGTGTCAAGTTTTCCATAAAAAGCTTGCGAATGACTTGTCAGTTCTTCCTCTGTTAAATCTTGAGCGAACTGTTCTTCTAGTTCTCGAAAATACATTTCTGACTCTTCGTCAGCGGGATTCCAGGGATAAGTAGCATCTTCAGGTTCCAGGAGAGCTGACAACAATTCTAAATCGAATTGAGAGGGTAAGGGATGGAAAGTGTCTGAAGCGTTTATATTTTTAGCCATTTGTCGTCTCCGATTGATTATTTACCACTATTGACAGCTACAGTTGGAAGTATCCGATTTCCGCAAAATAAATTTGATTTATTTGAAAGTGATATATTTTTTTTCCGAAAAGTTATATTGACATAAATTCTATTTTCTTGTTATTAGACATCTGAAGAAATTAATTATGCGTTGCCCGAAACCCTTGTATTAGAGACGTAGCATTGCTAGGTCTCTACTTTTCTACCAGATATTTATTGGCGATTGAGAAAAAGGTAATAATTCCAGTCCTTAGTCCCTAGTCCCTAGTCCCTAGTCCCTAGTCCCCAGTCCCCAGTCCCCAGTCCCTAGTCCCCAGTCTTAAGAATCTTCAATAATAAACTGCCATATTTCACCTTTAGGACTACCAAACTTTAACTGCATTCCCGATTTTAAGGGTACTTCCTCGCGGAGGATTTGTTGCCAACCGTTCAAAGCCAAAAACCAAGTTCCGTAAGTGGACAAATCTCGGAGGGAATAAGTTCGGATGGGAGTGGCACCGCTGAGATTATTTCGGCATAAGATTTCGGCGTGACCTTCTCTAGTAACAGATTCTCCTGGAATTACAATATGATTATCTTTCGTGCGACCGATACGGGTAACACCACTTCGTAAAAACCAGGTTACACCTCCCTCAAGCGATCGCAAACAAGCAGTGGGATCTGACGAAGTTATACTGGGGATAGCAGTTTCCGGCAGTTCGGTAATTCCTTCACCAAAGCTCTTAATCAGTTCGCCATTAAAATTGGGATGTAAATAGAGAACTGGTAAAGTCCAAGCGGGTTTGTTAAACTTATAAATTGTTAATAAATGTTGCCTTGCTTCTGCTACAGCTTCATCAATTGGTAAACGCTTTCGCAAAGCTTGGGCAAAAGCTTGAATAAAACTTAAACTTTCATCATCGCGAATTTGATCGCGCATTGCCAAAACTGCCGGCACACCATGACGAATCAGCACTTCTGCCAAACTACTAGAAGGCATAGCTTGGCGATTTACCCCATCTGGTTGTGCTCCCCAACAGGAATTAAAAACCGCCAAGTTGACGTTATTCCGAGTCAATACTTGCGCTAATTCTATGCCATTAAGTGTCATCTCCGGTTGCAAAAACAGTAAACCTCCATCTGGGGCTGGCAGACCATGACCGGCATAAAATAAAACATTATATTCTCTGCTTTCTAGCTCTTGAATCAACTGTTGTGGAGTTGGTTGCAAAAGTGTAGTCACCGTACATGGCGCATATCCTTGAGAATGATTACCGACTACAGGACTATCACAAAGAGTTTTTTTGAGAATAAGCGCTTCTTTTTCCAGCTGGAGTTTCTCGTCAGATCCCAAAACCAGCAGAATATTTAAAGCTGGCTCAGTTCGCAAATACGGCAGAGGATCTACTTCTGTGGTTGTGCGACTAAATAACACTTGTTTACTAAGTGAAATTGCGGGTTGACCAGCTTCCCGCTGCATAATTTCCCAAGGCAGGGCGATGAGGTCTGGGTCGCGAATTTCCAATCGCAACCGCAAAGGTGTATGCTCACCCATAGCCATGCCTTGACTACGTTCTAGACTACCGAGAATAGCTCCGTCAAATACCCAACGCCACAAACTTATTCCCAAGTATTGCATCAGACGACTAGTGTAAGGACCAGGAGTCTGACCATTCGGGGGTGAAACCAAGTCCATAGTTTGTGGATTGGTAGGTGGAGGGGTTGATCCGGGAGGAAGATCCAAGCGACCATGACCAGCAAACATTTCTTGCCAGTCAATCCATGCTTGAGTTAGGTGTGGAGACCATACACAGTCATGGTGAGCATAACCACCAGGATAGGGTGCATTGACTACCCAAATGGCGAAGTTGTCGGTGCCGATATTGAGACGGGCGATCGCCAGGTTCAGGGATGGCATGGATTCATTAAACTAAAGGTTTAATCAAATAATTTCCAACAATCATGTTACAAGGTAAAAATTTCTGCCTTGCTGATTCTTGCCTTTATTATTATTTTAGGTTTTTTTTGATTTATGGATTCTTTTACTTAGTTGATATTACCTTTGGGGTCGAATATCATCATCATCATGTAAACGTGAAGGTTTAGACGGAGCCGCAGATTGGTTAACAGAAGGAGTTACAGCTTCCTTATCAGCTTGACATTTACCGGATTGTCCCGGTGGAAGGACGGAGGGATTTAAGCGCTGAAGTTGGGAGAATTGAATCCATACCTCTTCCCCGTTTTTGACCAAAGGTTTAGAAGCGGTGGTGGTGGGTTTGGTGTTAGATAATTTTTTTACTGTTTGTTCAGTGATATTGTTTAGTTGAGCCTTGTTACCAACTGAACAGACTCGCAGATCCACTATAGAGTCTTCCTCTTGAGGAATTGGTTTCTCGATAACTTTCAAAACACTACCTGCTGGTGCTGTGACTGCTAAATTTGGGGCAGATTTGTTTTTACTCTTTTTACTCAGAGTTATTTCTCTATCGCTGGTAATCTCAGAACCAACAACTAAATCAGAAAGCGATAGTAGTTTCTCAGGTACAGTCACAACACTCGGATTTGTAGGTTGCACCTGAGTTTGAGGAGTGGGAGAATTTGGAGTTATTGATTGCGATCGCAACAATTCCGTCACCCAGTAGCTGAATAACCCGGTTCCCGTAACCAATAATAAGATAATTCCCAACTGTAACGGCACTTTTACCCGTGTGGGTGGCTTGATTTCGGGAATTACTTGCGTTTTTTGATTAGGAGTGCTTAAGGCAGAACTTTGAATTACTGTGGGCGCGTAATCAGAAGTTTTAATTGGTGAAGGTTCAGGAATGACTGCTGTCAACTTTGACTTTGGTTCCGAGTATTTTACTTGACAATGAACTAAAGCTATGGTTACATTATCATGTCCATTTTTGGTGTTAGCAATTTCGATTAACCGATTAGCGACTTTGACAATATCAGTTTTACCAGCCAGAATCGGCAAGATTTCCGTTTCCCAGTATTCATCAACTCGGTCAAAGTCGCTTAAGCCATCAGAACACAGCAGGAAAATCGAATCTTCGTCCAGGATAAACCGCTGTGCCGTAGGATGCAATGAAATACTAGGACTCATACCTAAAGCCTGCACCAAAGAACCAGAGGAACTTTGTTGCACAGCCTCACGGTAAATAGCATAGCCTAGTCGCACTTCACGAGAGGCGACATCATCATCAAGGGTAACTTGATAACAGCCGTGGGGTGTAATCCAGTAGGCGCGGCTATCACCAACGTGGGTAATATACATTTCATGGGCAATAGGCAACGCCATTACCAGAGTTGTACCCATACGCTGACGCCCTTGGCGATTTTCGCTGTCGTTACGCTGACTAATTTGATCATTGGCAACGGCTGCTGCGTTTTCTAAGTCTGTCAGCAGATTTGCTGCTACTATATGGTCGGGGGGAAGTTTGCTCAGATGCTGTACTTGCTGCTGAATCGTTTCAATTGCTAAAAGTGATGCGACATTACCACCTTCATGTCCGCCGATACCATCACAGACAATAGCTAAAGCTGTGGAGTTAGGGGGTTTGGTTACAAGAGTTCCTGCGGGAGGATAACATGCATCTTCGTTGCGTTGGCGGCTGGGACCTGTTTCGGTTTTGGTGATAATCTTAATCGTAGGTTTTTGTGTTTTGCCTACGTCTGCCAGTCCTTTATCTAAAACTTCTATTAAATGTTCAGAGGAGTTTATTTCTCCTTGAATCAAAGAATGACAAATTTGATTTACTAATTGGGCGATCGCACTTTTTGCCTCGATGCATAACTGCTGCCAAAATTTACCCAATTCAGGTAACTCTGGTGTTGTTGAATCTACACGCAATTCCAACAAACGCACTAACGATCCTTCTACCCGTAATAAATGAGGATCGAGTAAGCTAGACGCGACACCCTCACTCGCTAGAGGTTGCCAAAGTTGAGCGATTTGCCACAGCCAATTGAGTTGCCGCATTGATGTGGCATGACTCCAAGCAGTAATTAAATCGTTGTAGAGTTGTACTTGGTTGGTGCTGTTATTGGTGAAAAGTGGCGGTTTTTCTATAAGTAATATTTCCCGCGCTAGCTTCTTATCTGCTAGCTGTAGCACTCCATAAACCTGCGGAACATGTAAGCGGTAGGGAATTAGTCGCAGATAAGGTCTGATTGACTGGAAATTTTCTAACCCTGGAGTGTCATGTGCAAAAGCGGGTTTAGTATCTAAAAGAACTGATTCATTGATGACTAAATAGCGATCGGCTAATATTTCTCCGGAGTTACCCACACTTTCCCCATCTCCCACCACCCACAGGTAACGCTTCGGTAAGGGTGTGCGACATTGCTGACAAAACTTATGGGTTAAGGGGTTGGGCGCCTGACAAAGTTCATTTGGGCAATATAGCGTTGCCGCGTCATTTTCCATAATTTTCGCACCGATCAGCGATTAGCAATTTCCAAAAACAGCAGTGACAGCGGCAGACCGCTCATGTTTAACTTGACTTATCTAATAATAGAATCATCGGAACGCCAGCGCGGCAGCCAGCAGGTGCTAATACTTATTTATCAACTTTATCAGCTTTCCCAACTAGCATACTCAATAGTAAACCCTACAGCCCGATCATAGCTTCTCTGCTCTGTTACTCTTTGTCACTAAAGCAGCGATTACTCCAGACCTGTTACCAAATCATAACCCCACCAGAACATCCAGTTTGCTTTTGATGAATTATTTCATCAGAATAGGCAGATAATACTGGTATTTTTATAGTTTATAAGTAGGTTGACATAAATTAACCTTAATTAAGCCTAAAGATAACGAATTGTTAGGCACTAATTGCTACTGGCTTCATGCTTATGACAATAAGTGCGGATGCCACGCTCAAAAATTGGATTTATTACCACTTACATTACTTGCGCCTAGCAGATTGGCACATTGAATTCAATCAAACTGTAATCAAAATTAATAAAATTCTGTTGAAGATAAAAACCTTGCGTTCAAAGCTAGAAAATAAGATAAGACTAAAGTTGGGTGCAATTTTCTCAAAATAAAAATATAGATAATTTATCTGCCTTTTCAAATACTTACAGAAAATTTTAGGTTTAGGAGGTACATACGTAAAACCCCTCTCCTTGTAGAGACGTAACAATGCTACGTCTCTACGTGTATTTCATAACACAATCTGCTGCAATAACTGTATTTTTTCCCAAAATTTCTTAATTAAACTTAATGTTATTGACTTTTAACTAAATTTAAGGGTTTATCTAGCCTAATTTTGATGAATTCAGTATTATCGGCTTGCCCTGGATAACGACCAATGCTATCAGCATAATTGTTATCGTTGATCACCAGCAATGTTCTGGCATCTATAGGCAAAACGTTTTCGATTGTCACAAAAGGAAATGTAAATATACCATTTTGGCTAAGGTTTCCTGCAATACCTTTTTGATCTGAAATTTTCAGCAAATCTACTAGTAATTCTTTTTTGACAAAACCCTGTTTATCTAGATTGGTGATATTAATTTTATAAAGGCGTTTGAATTGAGCAGGTGTTTTAAATGCTGGATTATTAGGGTCGCCTTGGTTATTATCGCGTTCGATGACAATAAATTCGTTGTCGTTAATCGCAGTCAAATCACCGATTGCGTAATCAGGGTTTTCTAACTTATAGGAAAAAACTTTACCTGTGTACTGTTTGGTTGCTAAATCAAATTCATTAATTAACAACCGCGATCGCATCTCCAGAGCTAAAGCCCTAGATTGCACTAGTTCATCCTTTAATGCCCCTTCTAGCATAGCGTAAAGCTTTGTACCGCTACTATTAAGCGCCAAGCCTTCAAACCCCTTAGAACCACCAAGATTAGCGGCAGCAATTCTGGCAGTATCATCAGGTAAATTGGCAAAGTCTGGATTATCTGGAGATTTTACAAAATTTAACTTACCGATCGCTCTTAAGTTAGGCAAAGGAATCGGGGAATCCAGCAATTCACCGTCTTTTCCTACGTGTAGTAAAAATGGACCAAACTCATCTCCCACCCAGAAAGTGCCATCACTGACTCTACGAAAGGATTCTGTATCAAAATCGGCTCCTGTCAGCAAGCGATTTTTCGCTATTTCGCGACTGACGGGAATGTTACTACTTGGATAAACTTTCTGTGAAGCGATTATGGGGAAGTTAGCTAAATTTCTTTGATCATTTAGTTCTAGAAAACTTTTGCGGTTAAAGCTTTTAAGTCTTTCACCAGTTTGGAAATTAACTGCGAAAACTTGACCCGTGGTAAAATCCGGTTCTACTGCGTAAATACGCAGCACGTTGTCAGGTGAATTCGCTTTTGAACCGAAACCATTATCGGAAATTACTAGATAAGTGCCGGCTTTTTGTCCTGGGATGACAGCAGAAAATCCCTGCACGGGTTGTGCATTGATAAAGGGAACGGTGCGATTTGTCTTCTTGAATTGACCTGTGGTTGAACCAGGGGCAAAAGTATCGGCTGGTAAAACGGCACGTCCTACCAATTCTCCGGCTAGTACCGGAGAACTGAGTAACAGTGACAAAATAAGAGCAGGTATAAAGATGAGCCTGCTTGTGAAAAATTTAGTCATTGGGTCAAGAGTTAAGGGTCAACGGTCAAAAGTCAAGAGTCAAAAGTCAAAAAAGTTTGAACTGTGGACTCATGACTTTTGACTAGTTAAGATTGTTAGTTTTCTAGCGCGACTTGGGGAAGACCCATGCTGTAGTTAGTGACGCGGGCAGTGAGATTGTAGCTGATTTCGCCTTTTTGTAGAAGCGATCGCATATAATGCTCTAAATCTGACCCTATGCGGCGCAAGTTATAGTCTGTAAGGTCTGCACCACTAGATTCTTCGACCAATTCATCAAACTTGCGATAAATTTTTTGCAGCGCATCTTCGTTCCAGTTAAATTCGTTGTCTGGGTCTACATCTAACGTTAAGACCTGATTGCTAGGAACCAGTTCGCCATGAGAGTCAATTTCTCCGGCAAAAATGCGGATATGCCGGGTTGTTGACTTGAGCAGCATCGGGTTGTCCATAAAACGGTGTAAGATTTTGGTTGATTACACTGAAATTATTGTAAACGCTCTTCCTTCTCTTGAATGCCTTCTTGTGATTATCATTTAAGGCGCACCCTTACTTCCTTTATGGGTGGTAATCATGCCTAGAAACGTCGCAAAGCGTTAATCTTCAGGTTCTAGCATTTCTTGAGACAAATCAATGCATGATAGTAAGCAAAAGTCAAGGTTTAAAGCTGAAGAAAAAACAGACTCCTAAAATCAAGAACAGATGTACCTTAATAAAGAGGAAAATAAATTTTATTCCTCATTCCTGTCTGGGGAACCCCAAATTTGCCGTAGCGGTCTGCTAATCAAAGCTAAAAAGTTTATGCCGCTTTTGGGGAAACGTCAGCCGCTTTAGTCATGCCACAGTGAGGCACTCAACACAGAATAATTGGATTGGTGTGTATGTCATCCCGAAAAAAAATTTTATCTCTAATAATTTTTCTTATAAATGCCTTATCTAATTTCTGATGAAAAAATCGCACATGTAGGAATTTTACGGAATTATGCTATAACCGCCTCAGGCTCTAATCAAATAGGGAAAAAACCTGATTTTTGCGTAAGTGTAACCACTAGTTTTCTAGTCAAAAGTAGAACTGTTATTGACGTAAAGATAAAGTTGATGTAAAAAGCTTTAAAAAGGTCAGGCAACTTCTTACAGAAACTTTATTGTATAGAATCTTAAAAACTGAATAATAGTTATGGCTTACTATAAAGCGCAGATGGCATAGTAGTGGGGAAAATCTAGACACCAAAAGTTTAGCTAGAAATAAACAAGCAGGAGAGTGCAATGGAATACAAATGTGATGAATGAAGACAAATTCTTAATTCAAACACTTTGGATTCAAAAAAAAATATAAAGAATTTGTGCCGGAAATTTAGCTGCCAACCATGATCACCACCAAGTAAAGGAATCCTAAACACTATGAACTCCAAAGCATTGCCATGTCAGGTAAATAACATTGATGTAAGTGTTTATGAGTGCGAAATTCATCTCAAGTTCCGAATGATTGAGGAGAAGAGTATATTAAGCGATCGCGATCAACTGTTGCAAGTACTGCTAGAAGCTTTAACAGAAGGGTCTGACGAGTTTCTGGAAACGCTGCACGCGTCTGTCAAGGCACAGGAGGTTTCTGAATTTAAAGCCTCACCGCAAATGCGTCGTCAACTGATGCGGTTGCGAAACTCTACTGAAACTATTCAATAGTTAGGTGCTAAGAGTACTTGTCTTATTTCGGTAGTAGCAAATCGTATATCGGTCAGAAAATGGTGATTTTTTTAAGTTTAACCATTTGCCTATTTACACTCACTTGGGATTTGGCACCTCTTTTAAGGTGCATCAGGGGAAAAAAGACTTAGTACGCTCTATTTGGAAGCCGATTTAATTAGGCTTTTAAGGTTAAGTCGCGATCGCATTTACAGTAGCCTTTACTTTCCTTGCACTACGGTTATGATTGGGTGCTTACTATGCCTTTATACCAAAACAGTTGAAGTTACTTAGGGTTTTTGAAGATGTATTTTTCTTTTCTTTATTGCTCAAACCAGATTACTCCTACAAAATAAAGGAAGTCTAAGCTAGTAACCTTGCCATTAGATATTGGTCATCTAGAGTTTGAGACATTACCCTGAGTGTCTGTTTTGTCTAAATATTAGGTAGTTGTTTACTGACATAGTAAGCAAAACAAATTCAATCGGGTGCATTTAACCGATTTATTATTCTCAACCAAACAAAGATACCCCTCCAGGCAAGAGTCAATAGTCAGTTGTCATTTGTCTTTTGTCCAAAGCTAATGACTAATGACAAATAACTAATCACTACTTAGCAAGACCGTGTTCTAAAGCAAAACGAACTAATTCAGTACGGCTGTTAGTGCCAGTTTTACTAAATAAACGACTGACGTACTTTTCGACGTTGCGGACGCTGGTTTCCAAACGACGGGCAATTTCTTTATTCATTAGCCCTTCAGCGACCAAATTTAAAACACTTTGTTCTCTGGGGGTCAAGTCGATAGCAAAAGGTGCAGGAGATTGAGCGATCGCACTTTTTTGAGTTAACAACGCTTTAATTTGGGCAATCTGATTAGCTAGTTCAGCGATATCAAAGGTTTCCCCCTCTTCACCTGTAGCATGAGACTTGGCGGTGCGACGGATCAGTAAATTTTCGATAATTGCGACTAATTCATCGGGATCGAAAGGCTTGGGTAGATAAGCATCAACACCAGCTTGATAACCTTGAATGCGATCAGTTGTCATTCCTTTTGCCGTTAAAAAGACCACCGGCAGCGTTTTAAAGCGGGGGTCTTCCCGCAGTTGCTTTAAGAACTGATAGCCATCTACCTGAGGCATCATGACGTCGGAAATCACTAAATCAGGTATGCTTTGCTGCATCAAGTCCCACCCCTCACGGGCGTTACTGGCAACTTGAACGCTGAAACCGCTTTCTTGCAAATAATCCTTGACGGCTTCACGCAATCCCGGTTCATCATCCACCAGTAACAGTTGTGCTGACATTTGAAGTTTCCTTGACACTACTTTTATTAAATTTAGCGGAAATTGGGGACTAGGGAATAGAGAATGGGGAATGGGCACTCTCGCATTGGGCATTGGTAAGAAAATTATTGCCAATCCAAAATCTTCTTCTTCCCTTCTCCTGTCACCAGACGCACTCGGTCTTGGGGAACGGAAAAAACTGACCCTGAAACTTTTCGCAAAATTCACGCATCCCTAGGCATACTGCCAAGAAATAAATGCCCAGCATATCATTCAAGCGATCCTCAACACCCACGAATAATTTCAACACACGTAAGGCTATTTATTTTTATGGATCACTCTAGAGCCAATCAATAATTTTGGCTTTTTCTGGCAATTGGGCATCTTTTTGCCCAGAGTAACGCGCTATGCCAGTGAATAAACCAATGGGTGTACTTAACAAGTCTACAAGGCTGGCTTTACGAGCGATCACTTTGTAGCTATTTTTTGGTATTTCTTTCAACAACCAACGCAGCAACAAATAGCCGTATTCCTTTGCTGTAGTCTCGTGCATCAACTCAATACCGTGGAGTTCGTGTAAATAGCGATTTGAGCGTCCATAGCGCCGCCATTGACTTTCTAGCTCTTTAAGTGTAGCGCGGTGGCGATGCTGGACGATCGCTCTTGGTGAAAATTCTAAACGCCCGATGTTTTCTTTGAGAATTCGCCAACACATGTCAGCATCGCCACCAGTGGTCAGATAAGGACGGAACAAACCTGCTTTTTCAAATGCGATGCGTCGAATTGCTAAATTAGCGGTTTGACCGTATGGACAAAATTTATGGGCGAGGGTGTGCTTTTGTGATAAAGTCTCTTGGCGATCGGCATATTGTTCTAGAAGGGTTTTGCCTGGTAACGCCGCAATTTCTCCGGCGACAATTATCACATCTTGCTTGACAAAAGGTTGTACTAATGCTTCTAACCATTGATGTTGCGGACGGCAATCAGCATCAGTAAAGGCAATTATTTCACTCTTAGCTGCGCGAATGCCTGTATTTCTGGCAGCGTAAGAGCTTTGAATTTGGTTTTCGCTTAAAGGACGAATTGTAATTGGGGAATGTTCGGCAGCGGTTTCGAGAAAAGTGAGAGTGCGATCGCTACTGTTATTGTCTACCAGCAAATACTCAACCTGCTGTTTTGGGTAAGTTTGTGCTAACAGACAAGAAATTAAATCTGGTAGGTCTTTCTCACCATTATATATAGGCACCACTACCGACACCTTGGGAAAAAAAGTGTTGGTGGTGGTGAAGTCAGGTGGTTGATGATTCATAGATTTATGATTTTGGGGGTGGGGTTAATTATTATTATTCCCACTCCAAAATCGTAAATCCGTATATCATACTTTGTCTACAATTTCAAATCTGAGGCGCGAACGCTCAAGGGTTTTGACCGTTGATTTGAGTTGGGTTGGGCGAAGTTATTGCTAGATAAAGCAGCGATCGCCCGCGCATATTGCGGATCGTTTTGAGTTGCCACCAAATTTGGATTAATCGCCAACTGACGCTCTTGCGCCTCTGACAAATCTATCTTGATATCAGGGCTAATCCCTTTATGGTTAATGTCTGTTCCATCAGGGGTGTAGTAATGGGCAATGGTGATGGCTACACCGGAACCGTCTGGCAGTTCATGCACTGACTGTACCAAGGCTTTACCAAAGCTTTGGCTGCCAACAACTACCGCTCGCTTATTGTCCTTGAGTGCTCCTGTGAGGATTTCACTCGCACTAGCTGAATTGCTATCTATCAACACCGCTAAGGGACGTTTTGTAATGGCAGTGTTATTTGCCTTACTGAGTTCAGTTCCTCCCACACGGTCTACTGTCTTGACAATTCCGCCATTATCTAACCACATGCGAGCAATTTCAATACTCGCCTGTAACAAACCACCGGGATTTCCGCGCAAATCTAAGACGTAACTATCAACTTGCTGACCGTTCAAATCGCGGATCGCTCGCCGCATTTGATCGGAAGCGTGGGCGCTGAACTCTCGCAATCTGATATAGCCAACACGTCGTCCACCTTCTTGCTTCAGGGTGTATTTCACCGTTGGCACTTCAATGGTGGCTCGTGTCAGCTTGACATCCATTTCTTGTTGACCTTGACGTGCAAGCCGCAATGTTATGGCAGTACCAGCTTTGCCGCGAATCAGCTTAGAGGCATCTTCTACTTTCAGGTCATGTATGGGTTTGCCGTCAATTGCTAGAATCTCATCGCCGGCTTTGACACCTGCTTTGAGTGCTGGCGAATTTTCGATAGCTTCCACAACGGTGAGTCGCTTGGTTTTTTCATTCAGTTCCATCCGAATGCCAATTCCAGACACTTCCCCAGATGTTTGGCTCGTGAGGGCATCATACTGTTTCGGGTCCATGAACCGAGTGTAAGGATCGCCCAATTTTTTTAAAGCTTCCCGAATGGCTGTGTAAGCTTCGTCACGAGAAGAATAATTTTTACTTAAAAGGGTTTGTCTAGTTGCTTGCCAATCTTGTTGATTAAACTTGCCATCAACATATTCACGATTTACTAGTTGCCACACTTGGTCTACGATCGCTTTTGGGCTATCTTGTAAGGCGGCGTGGACGGAGCGACACCACGCTTGACCAAACACAGACAAAGTTGCTGTTGTGGCGATCGCTCCACCAATCAAGGCTACTTGGAGCGGTGAGGAACGTTTCGCAGACTGGTTCATGTATATCAGCTGGAATAATTGTGTTATTGAGAGTTTAGCAATCTGGCTTTCCAGAAATTTATCAGTTTTTGTGCTTTATTTAAAGCTACAATTTCTTCATAATTTTGCCCTTTAAATTCGGCGGTCGCACTGCGTTACTTTTTAACAATTATCCTTCCCTTTGTCATCTCTTTCCGGAAGGTTAATCTTAATTATTGACACAAACACTGTGTGT
>CASBQA010000032.1 GCA_949127635.1 Nostocales cyanobacterium PMM_0069
AGTGAACATTATGTTTTGATTGATGCAGTATAATATAAATTTATCTAATCTCATTGCTTGAATAATTTACTAATCCTCCTATCGCGTTTTATTGAGTTTTTCAGCAAGCCCTAATTATATTTGGCGGGTTTGTGATTGATTAGTTTGTGGTTTGTCGTGAGAAATGTCGTTTATATAATATAAGCCAACATTTTCACCAGATTAACAGGATCGCGACCTTTGGTAAAACAGCCTTGTCAAAGAGTGCGATCGCTCAGTTTAATAAAAAATCACCCTTGTATACTTTATACACGGGTGCTTTAGTTTTAATTTTGGCGTTTTAAGCTATATCTATTAATTCAAAACGTACTCGCTTACCAATGATTTTTGCTGCACGATCAATAGTGTCTAAGGTTACGGATGTGTTGTTTGGATCTAAAAGTCTGTCAAGAGATGACCTGCTAGTTTTCATCTGTTTTGCCATCTCTGACTTAGTTAGCTTTTTCTCTTCCATCGCATGTTTAATTTGCCAAGCTATAACTCGCTTGATGGCAATTAAATTAATCTCTTCAAGTATGCCTTCTTCTTCTAGAAAATCATCAAGAGACGAACCAATATGTAAGTTGTTGTTCATCCTTTCACCTCTAATTTCCGCTCCTTCGCTAAATTTAACTCTTGTTTAGGAGTTTTTTGAGATTTTTTTATAAATCCATGAAGTAAAACCATCTCACCTTCATGAATACAAAACAGTACACGGGCTATACCTTGAGGTAAATTTGTACGTACTTCAAAAAGTCCATCACCCATTGGACGACAAATCGGCATTCCAATTGGAAAACCAAATTCCACTGTTTTAATGTCAGCACCGATTAACCTACGTTCTTCTCGGTCTAAGTTTTTTAACCAATCACGAACTGGTTCCTTACCATTTTCATTTTGATAGAACTTTGCTGGAATTCGTTTCTCTGTCATATATCAAATCTGTTTAAACTAGTCAGACCTGATACTATTTCTAACGTACCTTTTTTGGTACTTTTAGTCAATACTGAATTTTTCATGTCTTTGTCCATGAGATTGCTTCGGACTGAGTACTACCAATCAGATTGCAACTTCGTATAAGCAAAAAATTTACTAAAATTGATAAAGCTTCTAATAAAAAACCTCCTATAACAGGAGGTTTTCATTTATAGCATCAAAAAAAAATTGAGACTTAAAGTAGGTATATCAATCCGAAGAGGATAATCCAAATCACGTCAACGAAGTGCCAGTAAATTTCCGCAGCTTCGATGCCAAAGTGCTTTTCGCTACTGTAGTGATCCTTGGTGCGCGATCGCCACAATACCGCAAGAATCGCCAGAACACCGATGGTAACGTGCAATCCGTGGAAACCAGTCAAAACGTAAAATGCACTAGCAAACAAATTGGTAGTTAAACCAAATTCTAGATGGGTATATTCATATACCTGACCTAGTAAGAAAGTAATACCCATTGCCGCAGTTATCGCCAACCAAATTCGCATACCCCGCGCATCGTTCTTTTTAATGGCGGTGTCAGCATTGTGCATAACAAAACTGCTTGCAATTAGATTAACAGTGTTGACTGCGGGGAGCAACAATTCTAATTCTGGCGTGCCTTCTGGGGGCCACACAGGTAAACTAGCACGGAAAACGAGATAAGCTCCAAACAGTCCGATAAAAATCATCCCCTCAGCGATAAGGAAGACAATTAGACCAAATATGCGATGGTCTGGATGTTCTTCGTGATGAGCCTCTGTTGT
The DNA here is from genome assembly GCA_949127635.1 of Nostocales cyanobacterium PMM_0069. Classification (GTDB taxonomy): domain Bacteria; phylum Cyanobacteriota; class Cyanobacteriia; order Cyanobacteriales; family Nostocaceae; genus Hassallia. The sequence goes on from CASBQA010000032.1 coordinate 1,757, forward strand.
CGCCGCGTGGTGATGGTTGAGAGCTGTTTGAGCTGGGTCAATAGTTTGACTTTGCATGAATCTTCTCAAGTATGAAGGATAGAGGATGAAATATGAAGGATAGAGGATGAAGTATTATTTTTTATACTTCATCCTTTATCAAGGAGGGGAAAAGGGGAAAGGAAAAAAGGGGAAAGGAAGAAGTAATTCAAGACCAATTGACTAATTTCAAATAACTCCACCCCTTTCCCCTTTCCCCCTCTTCATGATTTGCGGTCTTCGGGATTTGCCGCAACCGTTGGATCTGGTTCGGCACGTAACACTGAGTTAGGACCGCCAGACAAAACTGGATTGGGATCGTCTAAGGGTACACCTTGTTTAGCTTTTTCCAAACCGTAGTCGTAGGGTCCGGTAGCCAATACTGGAAGTTTGTCAAAATTCTCGATCGCTGGTGGTGAGGTAGTCATCCACTCTAAAGTAAGTGCATCCCAAGGATTGTTACCTGCTTTGGGACCATACATCCAACTCCAAATCGCATTGATAATGAAGGGGAATGTGGAAACCGCCAGTATATAAGCACCGTAAGTGCAGATTTCATTCAAAAATGTAAATTTTGGGTCATATTGGGCAACACGTCGGTTCATGCCCATCATTCCCAGCTTGTGCATGGGTAAAAATGCCATATTTAGACCGACGATAGTTAAGGCAAAGTGAACCTTACCCCAAAATTCGTTGAGCATCCGCCCCGTCATTTTCGGGAACCAGTGGTAAATGGCGGAATAAATGCCGAGAACACTACCACCAAAAAGCACGTAATGCAAGTGTGCGACAACAAAATAGGTGTCGTGGACGTGAATATCAAAAGGCACTGCTGCCAACATTACGCCACTGATCCCGCCAATTACAAAGGTGCCAACAAAGCCCATTGCAAACAACATGGCGCTTGTCAGGCGGATTTTGCCACCCCACATAGTTGCCAACCAGCTAAAAATTTTAATCCCGGTGGGTACGGCGATGATCATGGTGGTGATCATAAAGAACATCCGCAACCAACCGGGGATACCGCTGGTAAACATGTGGTGTGCCCAGACGATTAGTCCCAAAAAGCTGATGGCGAGACTGGAATAGGCGATCGCTTTATAACCAAAAATCGGCTTGCGGGAATGGATGGGGATCACTTCAGAAATCGCCCCAAAAAAGGGCAAAATCATGATGTAAACGGCTGGGTGCGAGTAAAACCAGAACATGTGCTGGTACACAACCGGATCGCCACCACCAGTCGGGTTAAAAAATGCTGTTCCGGCAATTAAGTCAAAAGACAACAAAATCAAGCCAGCTGCTAACACTGGTGTTGATACCAAAACCAGGGCTGAAGTAGAAAGCATTGCCCAGCAGAACAAGGGCATTTGGAAAAAACCCATACCGGGGGTACGCATCTTCAATAGGGTGACAAGGAAATTAATTGCCCCCAAAATCGAAGATGTCCCCAGCAAAAGGACGCTCATAATCCATATTCCCTCACCCACTTGACCTGTAACCAAGCTCAAGGGAGGGTAGGAAGTCCAACCGGCATCCGGTGCATCGCCTACCACTAAACTGCTGATGAGCAATATACCAGCTGGCGGAACCATCCAAAAAGCCACAGCATTCAAGCGGGGGAATGCCATATCTTTTGCCCCAATCATCAAGGGGATCAAGTAGTTAGCAAACCCCGCACCCGCTGGCACAATCCACAAGAAAATCATGATTGTGGCGTGCAGCGTAAACAAACTGTTATAAACTTCTGGCGTAACAAAATCTACATCTGGCGTCCGTAGTTCCGTGCGAACTAAGTCAGCCATTACCCCGCCGATGCAGTAAAAAATGAACGTACTAACCAGGTATTGAATTCCAATTACCTTATGGTCGGTGTTAAAGCCGAAGTAGTCTTGCCATTTTCTTTCCCCTGGTTCCTCATTGAGGGCAGGGCTATTCGCAGTTTCCTGCAACTGTGCTTGTGTCATAAAAGTCCTTTTGGTTGTTGGTTGGTGGTTGTTAGTTGTTAGTTGTTAGTTGTTTTAACCACGGTTCTAATAGGGGCAGGGTTTTCCCGCTCATAATAACCACTAACTTTGTACAGACGCGATTAATCGCGTCTCTAACTTTGTACAGACGCGATTAATCGCGTCTCTACCACCAATCACTAATCAATAACTAATGGTGAATTTGATGTAAAATTGCTGGTTCAATTCCCATTTCCTTGGTATAAGGAGCGAGAAATTTATCTGGTGATATGTCCACCGTATTGACGGCAACGGCTTGATTTAGGGTTTGGGTGCTGGCAACAAGTTGCTCTTGTATCCAGTTATCAAAAGCTTCCTGCTTTTCCACAATAACTTGTGTTCTCATGGCTCCGTGGTATGGACCACAAAGTTCAGCACAGATCAGGTCATAATTACCCTCTTTTTTCGGTGTAAAGCGAACTTCAGTTTGCCGACCGGGAATTATATCTTGTTTGAGGCGAAACTCTGGCACCCAGAAAGCGTGAATTACATCGTTAGCACTCATGTTGAGTTCCACTTCGCGTCCGATGGGAACGTGGAGTTCACCGGCGGAAACTTCAGTGTCTGGATAGGTAAAAATAAACGCATACTGCATACCTACAACGTTCACTACCATTGCCGGTGGTTTACCTTTTTGTTCGGGAACCTGACCGATGCTAGGAGTAACAATACCTACGCCAGGGGTGGGGTCTTGCATTGCCTCATCAGATTTTTCCTGATTAAGGTTAGGTTCTGTGCTGGGTTGAGTGTCATTTAGAGTTGCGGCGATCGCTGCCCCAGGCATTTTCATCGACTGCTGCTGTAGAGGGGCTTGGTGAGCGGCATGGGGGTCAAAGCCGCCCATTTCGTTATACACGTCGAAGCTGTAAACAGAAATACCGAGAACGATAATTGCTGGGATCGCTGTCCAAAGAATTTCTAAAGGTACGTTGCCTTCGACGGGTGGTCCGTCTTCGTTGTCGCCCGGACGACGACGGTATTTAATGGCACTATAAATCAAAATACCCTCGACGAGCAAAAATATACCCGTTGAGACGACCATCATCGTGTTAAACAGACCATCCATTAAATCGGCTTCGTCAGTTGCTGCTATAGGCAACAGACCGTGATTTTGACCGTACCAGAGGCTGACCAGTGTCAGCAGGATGCCAATGAGTAACGTCCAGATTGAACTTGGAATTTTCACGGTTGATTAGAGTTAATGACTTTACTATTTTGGACAGAGCTGCTTACTTACTACGGTAGTCCAGCCTATAAGACATTGAGTGTATAGGTCTGAAATTTTTATTAATTTTTTTCAAAGCTTTTCTCATTTTTCCTTCAGGGGATTTGCTAGATATTGCCAAGGATAGATGTAAATACAAGGCAAAAATTTAACAAAGAATTTAGATAAGTTAAGCGATCGCACTGGAGTGTGACTTTGCCAATCAGAGTCATTTTGCCAAGTGTTTTCGCAAACATACGGGGATGAATCCCAAAAAATTTTGCCACTAATAACAAGATTTTGCTCAAAATCGCACGTTATCTTGCGATTTATTTTCAGAAATTCCCTAAATTGATGTCAATATTTAATTGTGTCATATTACAAAACACATCACTTAAAACATGAAATTAATCCTATAAAGAGGAGTACCTCATGTCCCAAGACCTGCTTCTATATACTCAAGATTTACAACAAGCCAAACAAGAAATAGTAGCTCTTGGCGGAAGAGTTACCCAGCAGTTCACAGATATTGTGATTGTTGTTAATCTCCCAGACTCAGTTGATCCTCAAACCTTACAGCAATCCACAACTGTTCCACCCAGTTCACTCGATTCGGTATCACAACTAGCAGTAAATGCCTGGAATAAACTTCAGTTAAAGAGACTAGCTGATGAAGCACCCAGCGCGACAGAAGGACTCAGTTGGGACACGCCGGGATATTCACCACCCCGTTATGGTGAAAATGAACCTGATGTAATTAATCGTTCTGCTGCTCTGACAGAAAATCTTCCTGAAGAGTCCACCGGAACCCCAACAAGTCGCTATATGGTCGGATCTATAGCAGTTGGTGTCGTAATTGTTTCAGGAACTCAGCCTGATCTGGCTTTTTCAACTGCGGAACAACAACAGGTGATTCAAGAAGTGCAAGAAGGACTCAATTTCCTTGTAAGCGCTGAACCTCGTGCAAACATTACCTTTGTTTATGATATTCGCCTTGTCACAGTATCCGCGACTCCCGGTTCTACTGACACCTATGAAAACGCTGAATCGCCTTGGCGTGATGCTGCACTTCAGCAAATGGGTTTTCCGGCAAGTCGTTCAGGCTCAGTGCAATATGTTCAAAATTTGAGAAGTAGCAGAGGAACCGATTGGGCTTATGTTGGCTATTTCACTAAATACCCTCTGCATCATTTTGCCTATGCCATTGATGAAAAAGTTTGCATGAACTATTCAAACAATGGATGGGGTTCAGATCAAATTAACAGAGTTTTTGCCCATGAAAGCTGCCACATTTTTGGTGCGGCTGATGAGTATGGAAATTGCTCCTGCGGTGGTAGTTATGGTCATCTTGGTGTCCCCAACAACAATTGTGTCAAATGTCCAGGGGCACATGTATCATGCTTGATGGATGCTAATGTCCTAGAAATTTGCCAATGGAGTCGTGGTCAAATTGGATGGGATGAGCGTTTATTTCCACCAGCGTGGCGGCGATTTGAGTTGGCATCGTCAGGTAGTGCTTCAACTAATGGTGGTATTACTGCTGTATCGCGCATCCCCAACAGCATGGAAATCTGGTGGATTGGGGCTGACGGCTCTGTACAGGGTGCCTTCTGGTACGATGGTGGGCAGTGGCAACGCTATCAGTTAGCTCCAGCAGGCAGTGCTTCACCCAATGGTGGCATTAGTGCTG
>CASBQA010000033.1 GCA_949127635.1 Nostocales cyanobacterium PMM_0069
GAGCAGGGGAAGCAGGGGAAGCAGGGAGAGATGAGGCAAATAGTTCTTTTTTGCCAATGCCCAATTCCCAATTCCCAATTCCCAATTCCCAAATTACAGTATCTCGCTCAATTATCGAACGAATGATACAAGGTAATGACCGCCTGTTAGGAATGATTAACTCGCTACTAGAACTTCATTCCAGCGAAGAACAAGGAATTGTGTTGCATCGCGAACTTGTGCAATTTGGTACACTGCTGCCAGCTGTGATTAGAGATTTGCAGCCAATGCTGTCAGAAAACAAAGTTACTTTGAAGAACTTGGTTCCTAAGGATTTACCGTTAATTATGGCAGATTCGACTAAATTGCAACGAGTTTTGCAAAATTTGTTAACTTATAGTTGGCTGCATAACCCACCCGGATTACACTTAACTTTGAAAGCGACAGTTGAGGATCAGACAATCCGCTTGTCAATTCAAGATAACGGTGTGGGGATGAACAAGTTAGAATGCGATCGCCTGTTTGATTTGTTTGTCCGCGATCCTCAAGCTCGTTCTTCAACTTGCACAGGCTTAAAATTATATATTTCTCGACAAATTATTAAAGCACATCAAGGTGAAATGGGCGTTAAAAGTAATCCCAAGCGTGGTTTAACTTTCTGGTTTACCTTACCTTTGGCAAATTTACCGACAACGAGCCGCTGATAATGTCACTATAGGAATGGTTGAGAGTGCAAAATTTCAAAAATTAATTTTTAATTTTTATTTTTGGATTTTTAATTCCCCGTTTGCGTAGCATCTCACAATGAGAAGGGGTTGACGGAGATTATGGAAATTGGTTACAGGCTAATGAATACCGTCATTAGAAAAGTGCAAAGGTGTTGGAAAACAGCCATATGGGGGAAAATATCAACAACAGATGCAATTTTTGGGGAGTATAAAGCTTGGCGCGATCGCTTTTTGTGGCAAAGGTTACATTTAGGAATCTGGATCGCTATTCTCTGCGTCTTTACATTTATCTTACGGGACATCTTGCAACAGGTATTTCACCTGCAAGAAGTCCCAAAGATACCGCACCAAATTAAAAATCTTGCTTTAACTATCAATTCCTGGATATTCCTATCTTTATCAGTGTGTTTGTTTTTACACAAAACTAACATAGCGCGTCGTTATCCGGGACGCCTTTTTTTATGTTTATCCTTTTCTGTCACTTTAGTTGAGCAATTTGTTGCTACATTCAAAGGTTTCGCTCTCCCCGATCAATTAGCTTGGATTATCGCTTTTTTGACTCAAGCGATGCTGATTCCCATCCGTTGGTATCTGCATTTAGGATCGCAGTTGGGAGTGATAGTTTATTATTTTGTCGTAAATACAGTCCTGGGGTTGAAACTACCAGCACCATTCAGCAAAGAGCCGATATTCGGTGTCACAATGATTTTGTTGATATTTTGGGTATGTTTCATCTGCGATTTAGGGGTATTCTTATACGAAAAGCTGCAACGCTCTGAATTTTACACTCGGAAAGAACTTGAGATCGCCAATGAGAAATTAACCGTTACAGAAGCTAAATATCGAAATATCTTTGAAAACGCGGTTGAGGGAATTTTTCAAAGCACTGCTGATGGTCGTTACATTACCGCAAATCCCGCTTTAGCACGTATTTATGGCTACGCATTACCAGAAGAAGTGACGACATTAATTGACATTAAGCGTCAATTGTATGTTGACCCGAATCGCCGTGCTGAGTTTGTCCGTTCAATTGAAGAGTATGGTAGCGTATCGGAATTTGAATCGCAAATTTATCGCCGCGATGGTAGCATTGTTTGGATATCGGAAAATGCCTATGCAGTTCGCAATTCCAGAGGAGAACTGCTTTATTACGAAGGAATGATTGAAGATATTACCAAGCGCAAGCAAGCGGAAGAAGCGCTAAGAGTATTTTTTCATGCAGTTTCCCACGACTTACGCAACCCAGTGCTGGGAACTTTAATGGTGTTGAGGAATTTGCTATCGCGTTCAGAAGATAAAATTACTGTTGCCCGCTTCATTTTAGAGCGGATGGAACAAAGTAGCGATCGCCAACTTAGTTTAATTAATTCGTTAATGGAAGCTCATATGAGCGAAGTTCAAGGTGTAGCTTTACAACTTCAGCCAGTGGAATTATTGAAAGTCGTAGAAGCAGCGATCGCAGATTTAAAGCCGATGCTAACAGAAAATCAGGCGTTGCTGATTAATCATGTAAGCGCAGATTTACCGATAATCAATGGCGATCCTACCCAATTATGGCGAGTATTCTCTAACTTGATTGTGAATGCAGTCAAACATAATCCCCCAGGATTAACAATTACCATTAATGGCAGCGTTGATGATGATAAGATTTGTTGCAGTGTCGCTGATAACGGCGTGGGAATGAGTCAAAAACAAAGCGATCGCTTATTTGACCTTTACTTTCGAGGCACCACCGCCCGGAATTCTATTAGTTTAGGATTAGGCTTATATATATGCAAGCAAATCATTACCGCACATGGCGGCGAAATTGGTGTCAAAAGTGCAATCAATGCTGGGGCAACTTTTTGGTTTACACTACCAATATTTCAAGCTGATACAGCAGATTTCAATTAAGAAGTAAAAAGTAAAAAGATAATTCCCATAAATAAATTTAGGGGATTTGTAATGAACGTCTTGTTTCACAGCATGTAATGCAGGTGTTAGTATCTAGCAGGAATTTCACAGGATTGGTTCGCGTTCTGGTTGTTGTCCTTGGGGATGGCGGAAGAATGTTTCATCTTGGATGCATCCATAAAATTGAGGCAGGGGATATTCTGGCGTTTCGGTTTCGGTTTTTGGTTGTAGGGACTTGATGAGGGTTTTTAGCAATCCGGTAAGGTCGAGTTCTTCGGGAACTTCAGCCAAGGGGGATTGACGGAAGAATTCTGAGAGTTTGCTTGGTTGATTTGGTGGGTGGGTGTTGTGTCTAGTCAGGCTTTGTGCCAGTAGTTGAATAATATACAGTTTATCGTTGGGGGAAAGTTGAAGGAGTTGTTGTTCAAGTTCTGGGATAACCATGATGGGGGTTAAGTGGAGGATATTTTTATTTTACTTTCAGCGTCCGGGGTTCATTTAGTTTGACTCGAAAACACTGTAATATATCATGTACGTTTAAATAAAAACATCACAACCGTCGTAGAGACGTTCCGGCGGAACGTCTTTGTAGAGACGCGAAATTTCAGGTCTCTACAAGGATTAAGGATTTTTACTGAAGTTAATAAAGTTGAGTAAAATGCCCAATATTTTATTTGGATCATTAATGAAATATTCAGTAGTATCAATCACAACAGAAGATTCTGTCAACCGCAAAAATTTCCACGCACTACCCGTTGTTACCACACCATGAATCGCGGCGAAGTGAAAATCATCCTTTTCGTTAAACAGCTTTGCCGCATACATCTCAGCAATGCACTGTCCCAGACCACCAGCAATATTTTCTTTCTTGGCTTCTACCACCACAAGTACTGGGGCTTCTACCGCCAAAGTTTCTGTTGAAGAAGTGATTAAAAAATCACAGATCCCATTTAGCCCGATTTCTTCGTCTACGGTGAAATCAACCCCAGAAAACAGGTTGATATTACCAGCCTGTTTTTTGAGTTCGAGTAGCATAGGAGTGATGATCATCTCAGAACGGGCTTTTTCGCTATCGCTGGCGATCGCTGCATCCAACCCATATAAATAAGCCTCTTGAAGCCAAGCACTAATCTCACAAGAAGGAAGGTTTGCGAAAGTGTCACGGCTTTCTTGGGTTTGTAAGCCGAAAGCACGTTTTGCGGAAGTTAGAGTAAATTTACCGTAAGACATCGTTATATAAGCAAATCGCCCAACAATTACTCTGGTAAGTTAATTTTACAAATTTTGACCTGTATAAATCGATCGCACTTCACCGTTGCGACGCACAACCGCTTCACCCTTACTCACTTCCACTAAAGTCCAACCGCTAGAACCAATGCTTTCACCGATATCGATGCGACGCGTTACACCATCAACTTTAAACAAAGCCGCAGATTTGTCACCTAACTCTAGCAAACCTTCCAAAGTATGGGTAGGAGCCGTAACAGTTTCCACATATGCCTGTTTTTCAACGGTTTTTGGCTCTTTTGGCACTGTGGCTACAGGTAATTTTGGTGGCGCGGCTTGAAAAGCAGTAACTTTTACCACAGGTACAGGATTTGACGGTTGTCGCAATGTAATTGGTGCAGTTCGCACAGCCACAGGCTTGAGTTCTGTTCGCACCGCTGCTGCCACCATTTTTACAGGCACGGGTTTAGCTGGTTTGGGAACAGAATTTAAAGCCTTTTTCACTGGTATCGATTTAGATGTGCGAGAAGACACCGGCGGTAAAATTTTCCGAACACCAGGAATGGGCAGTGGTGCATAGCGCATTGGTTGCGGTGCTTGATAAACGGGGATATAAATCCGCTCGACGATGGTTGTGCGGGGTGCAGCAGGGGGTGTATTATTAGCCGTGATAACTGGTGGTAAATTACCGCCGGCTGATGGTTTTATTGTCGGGGTAACATAAGCAAAAGCTGTTTGGGTAGGAATTACCTCAGTAGCGATCGCATTTTTGAGAGATTTTTGAGAGCTTTTTTCTTCTTGTCTGTCGATGATTGCCAGCGCTCCCAACATATATTGAACTAAATCTGCCTCAACTTCAACTTTGGCAGGCAATTGAGTCTGTAATTTTGGCTGTTGAATCGATTGCTCGATCAATTTGGAATTTATCCGGAAAATTAGTCCAGAGTTGAGCAAAAAGATAATACCAGCGATCGCCACGCCTAAGGTAGCTCCAAAAGACAGGAATTTGCCCCAAGCAATCCGCGTTTTGTGATGCTTTTTCCTGACTGATTTAGTTTTACCCGGAGCGTCAACCACATGAGAAGCTGTTTGTATCGGTAGCGTTTCTGGCAAAACGATTTGCGCTGTTCTCGGCGTGGGGCTGATATATTCTGGATACAGCGCTTTTTGCAAGTCCTCTATACTACTTTGTGACGCACGACCGTTGTAATGTATTGTTTGGGTAGGCATCCCATTACGATGCAAAATATTGTCAATATCGGCAAACAGTTCATCCATAAAGCCATCAGCATATGACTCTATCGACCAGGGTTCGCTGCCGATCAGCTCTTCTGAGGGTTCCGGAATTATAAGATGGGTGCTGGCTTGTTGTGACATAGCGATTTTAAGTTGTGGCTTTTGGGACGATAGAGTTCGCCTATACTGCCTGAAAGTAGGGATTTTGCCTTAAATATCCAATCAGGTCGTCCAAACGAGACAACTTGATTGTGTAAATAGTATGAAATGTAAACTTTAAACCGGAAACTGCTGATAATGCCAGTTTTGAACTAATGTCATCTATCATACCAGTCACTTCCGGTCTCACCCTACTACTATACTCATCCTTCATCAAGTTTATTTTAAACTAAGGCTGAAAACTCCTTTGGTGTCTTATTCCTACGTAATTCTAAATATAGTAATAGGGCGTTGACATCAGCAGGATTAACACCTCCTATACGTGATGCTTGTCCGATTGTCAGTGGTTTTACGGTATTCAACTTTTCCCGCGCTTCTTTAGATAGGGTATCAATGGTTGCGTAGTCTAGATCCCCCGGCAATTGGCGGTGTGCTTGACGGGCTATTTGGTCAATTTGATGTTGTTGGCGTTGTAAATATCCAGAATATTTAATGTCAATTTCCGCACCTTCTTTTTCCGCAGTTTTTAAGTTGGGGTTGCCGAGTTGATATCTATCGAGGTGAATATAATGGAATCCTGGACGCCGTAACAAGTCAGCGAGGGTGATTGAACCTTTGATTAGTTGTTGAGTACCGTCGGCGATCGCTTGCCCGATTTCTGAGTGTTCTTTTACCCGCGTTGCGTACAGCCGTTCTTTTTCGGCGGTAATATTCTCTTGCTTGCGGCTAAATAATTCCCAGCGGCGATCGTCAATCAAACCGATTTCCCGTCCCAAAGGTGTCAAACGTTGGTCGGCATTATCAGAACGCAGTATCAAACGGTACTCTGACCTACTCGTCAGCATCCGGTAAGGTTCACGCAAATCCTTGGTACACAAGTCATCTAACAGCGTACCGATGTAACTTTCCTCACGAGAAAAAACAATCATTTCGCGATCGCCCACAAACCGCGCTGCATTAATTCCCGCCACAATTCCTTGGGTTGCAGCTTCTTCATAGCCAGTTGTACCATTAATCTGTCCCGCACAGAACAACCCAGCAACTTTTTTAGTCATCAATGTTGGATAACACTGTGTCGCGGGTAAGTAATCGTACTCAACTGCATAAGCTGGGCGGAGCATGGTACAATTTTCCAAACCAGGAAGAGTCCGCAACATCACAAGTTGTAAATTTTCCGGCAACCCCGTAGAAAAGCCTTGAATGTAAAGTTCCGGAATATCTCGCCCTTCCGGTTCAATAAAGATTTGGTGACTTTCCTTATCGGCAAAGCGGACAATCTTATCTTCAATACTTGGACAGTATCGCGGTCCTTTGGCTTCCACCCAACCACCATAAACCGGCGACAAATGCAAATTTTCCCGAATTAGGCGATGAGTTTCCGCCGTTGTGCGGGTAATATGGCAAGGCATTTGTTCTCTTTCTACCCACACATCCGGGTCAAAGCTAAACCAGCGGACTTCTTCATCCCCAGGTTGCGCTGACATCTTACTGTAATCTACAGACCGCTTGTCAACTCGTGCCGGCGTTCCCGTCTTCAATCGTCCCGTTTCAAATCCCAAGCGATTGAGAGTTTGTGTCAACCCTTCAGCAGCAAATTCTCCAGCGCGTCCCGCTGCCATCGACTTGTTACCAACCCAAATTCGTCCGCCTAAAAACGTTCCTGTGGTCAAAATCACCGCTTTACAGGCAAAACCGACACCAAAGTAAGTTTCAACGCCGATAACTTCATCATTTGCGCCTAAAACTAAATCCGTCGCCATTGCTTCGCGGATTGTTAAGTTTTCTTGATTTTCAACAATATTTTTCATTAACGCCGCGTATTCCCGCTTGTCAGTTTGAGCGCGTAACGCCCAAACCGCAGGTCCCCGCGAAGAGTTGAGAATCCGCTTTTGGAGGTAGGTGCGGTCTGCGATTTTACCAATTTCCCCACCTAATGCATCCACCTCATGGGTTAATTGAGATTTTGCCGGACCACCCACCGCTGGATTGCAGGGTTGCCAAGCGATTCTATCCAAGTTAAGTGTCAGCAGCAGGGTACGACAACCCAAGCGGGCGCTAGCGAGGGCTGCTTCGCAACCAGAGTGACCTGCACCGACGACAATGACATCGAAAGCGTCTTGGAATTCAATGGAATTGTGCATGGTCATACTTAAGTATCAGCAAGCTTAGAGTTATTCTTCATAATAACCGATTCAGTGGTTTAATGGTCGTAGGTTGCTGACAATAAGGAATAGTATGAACTATGAATAAATAATAAAAACATTTGGATTAAAACTAGGTGAAAAGATGATCAAACGATTTTGGCGAAAAAGTTCTTTTATTAGTATTTTTATTTTTATAGTTTTTGCTTTAGTTGCTAGTAATGGAATTACTCATCGGACATTAAGTACAGATGTCCGACAATTGGAAGATTGTTTAATTGCTCGTTCTTCAGGTCGTTATCGAGATTTAAATAAAGTTTGCCCAAATCCATCACAACCAATAGTTTCACCAACTCCAGTTCTGCCGCAGATACCTGATGCAAGTTTACCGGAACCACAGCGTTTTTTGAGTGCGATCGCTACTAAATTACCAACAATTCCCCAAGTCGGTACTTTTGAATATATTTTGTTGAGAGCATACGGTGCAGCATTTGTAAATCAACAACCAGAAATCAAATTACCACCAAAAGTTATCTTAGCTAATGAGCAAGAAACGAAAGCTTTTCAAACTACTTTAACAATGGGGAAAGTAGATAATACTAATGACTGTTATTTACAAAAATTAGCAGCAGATGCTTTCAATAAAGCCAAATCAGCAGCAAGAATTTCACTCAAATCTGGTTATGGGGGTAGTGATTGTACTCGTACTTTTGCGACAAATTTAAGATTCTGGAGAAAATACGCTGACAACAATACTTTGGAACGAGTTAGACAAGGTAAAGAAACAGCAATTTTAGGTATAGTTGCACCACCAGGAGCATCACAACATCTGTGGGGATTAGCGATTGATTTACAGGTTTATAGTCAAGTGCAGAGACAAGCTTTGAATAAAAATGGCTGGTTTCAAACTGTAGAAAATGATGTCCCACATTGGACTTATGTTGGTTTAACTGAAGACAATTTACCCTTATTTGGGTTTAAAAACAAAATCGTTAGAGGAACTACTTATTGGTTGATACCTCTGTAATAACATTTGTGATTTTGAATATCCTTATTTTTCGTCAGGACTTACGCACGAACTACATATTTTCCGTCCCTATCGACGCAAGGAAGCACCTATCTAAGTCTTGTTTTCTGGTAACGAGTGCGTAAGTCCTATTCGCCTTACTTATAATACAATACGCTTTATTAATGAAAGAATTATTGTCCAGTTTTCTAATTAGTGTTTACCCCTCCTAAAATTGCTGATGTATTACTATTGGTATATCTGCCCTTCAATATTCTCAGCTAAGAAGCGAAAATGCAAGGACAGTTAAGACAGTTAAAATAACTAATAATCAATATAAATAAATTATCTATTTTAATATAAATTTTAATTATTTAATCCTCAATGATTTGTAAAAAAAAATCTTGTCTAAACAACTTGGGGTTCAGCAATGAAAAATCATCGTCCCAGACACTTTAAATCTCTTTAGCGTACAATTTTCACGGATTGCCACAGTAACGCCTATAATGCGATCGCCAACCTTGGGGGTATAAATTCCCAGCAACAATAATAATTACTACAATAAAAGCACACAGTTGACTTCTGGAGTGCTGACAGTGGGCTTATTTGATGATTTGAATCGGTTTCTCGAAAACCGTTTAGAGGAATTTCTGCGAAATAATCCGCATTTAGAGTTAGAAGCGCTGTTAGAACAACTGCGCGAACAAGAGGGAGACACGCTAAAGTTGATTGCAGATTTACAAGTACAGGAAAAGCGATCGCAAGACGATATTCTCTCCACCGCTCAAGAAATCCAAAAATGGCATATCCGCGTTCAAAAAGCCCAAGCGGCTAACAGACAGGATTTGATAGCAGCAGCACAAGAACGAGAAGCTGCTTTGTTGCGTGAAGGAAATCAGCGCTGGGGACAAATGCAAGGCTTGAAAGAACGCATTACTCAATCTAAAGAATTACTGCGAAAAATACAAGTACGCCGTCAAGAAGTGCAAACCAAAGCTGCTGAAGCACTAGATTTGCGTGCTAAAACTCAAACTTCGCAGCGCTTTGAAACTAACGGTTGGTCGAATAAACCTAGTAATTCTTCTGGTGGATTTGACGACTTAGAAGAGAAGTTTTTGCGCTGGGAAACTCAAGATGAGTTGGATGCGATGAAACGGAATATGGGAAAATAAATTATATTATGGGAACGCAAATCGCACATACTGTAGAGACGTTCCGCCGGAACGTCTCTACGACGGTTGTCGGGAAAATGAGGGTTTCCCAGGAATTGCACCAATCTCATTTGCGATGTCCAAAATAGCTTTTGCGATGTCCAAAATAGCTTTTGCGATCGCCGAAATAGCTTTTGCGATCGCCGAAATAGCTTTTGCGATCGCCGAAATAGC
>CASBQA010000034.1 GCA_949127635.1 Nostocales cyanobacterium PMM_0069
GACCGTTTAAAAGCAGTTTTACGTGAAGTTACTGAATCAAACGGTCAAATAGTCTTATTTATTGACGAGTTGCATACCGTTGTTGGTACAGGTTCTAACCAACAAGGAGCGATGGATGCCGGGAATTTACTCAAACCAATGTTAGCGCGGGGAGAATTGCGCTGTATTGGTGCGACAACCTTAGATGAGTACCGTAAGTATATCGAAAAAGATGCTGCATTAGAAAGACGTTTTCAGCAAGTATTTGTGGATCAGCCCAGCGTGGAAAATACCATTTCCATTTTGCGCGGTTTGAAAGAACGTTACGAAGTGCATCATAATGTAAAGATTTCTGATTCGGCGTTAGTCGCAGCCGCTACATTGTCATCAAGATATATAAGCGATCGCTTTTTGCCAGATAAAGCGATCGACTTAGTAGATGAAGCTGCCGCACAGTTGAAAATGGAAATTACCTCCAAACCGGCGGAATTGGAAATTGTTGATCGCCGTTTAATGCAGCTAGAAATGGAAAAGCTGTCATTAGCAGGGGAAGAGAAAGGTACGCCGCAAACAAAAGAGCGTTTAGACCGAATTGAGCAAGAAATCGCCACTTTAACCGAAAAGCAGCAAGAATTTAATGAGAAATGGCAAGGTGAAAAGCAGCTATTAGAAGCTATCAGCGCGTTAAAGAAACAAGAAGAAGCGTTGCGGGTACAAATTGAGCAAGCCGAACGCGCTTATGATCTCAATAAAGCTGCCAAGTTAAAATATGACGATTTGGAGCGAGTACAGCGTGAGTTGGAAGTAAAAGAAGCGCAACTTTTGGAAACTCAAAACCAAGGTACTACCTTACTGCGGGAACAAGTCACCGAAGCTGATATTGCCGAAATCGTCGCCAAATGGACGGGAATTCCCGTAAATCGCCTTTTGGAATCAGAACGGCAAAAATTACTGCAATTAGAAAGCCATTTGCACCAACGAGTTATTGGGCAAGAGGAAGCGGTATCAGCGGTATCAGCGGCAATTCGTCGCGCTCGTGCGGGGATGAAAGACCCAGGACGCCCAATTGGTTCATTTTTGTTCATGGGACCGACTGGGGTGGGGAAAACCGAGCTTGCGCGGGCATTAGCGCAGTTTCTCTTTGATTCTAGTGATGCATTGGTGCGGCTGGATATGTCTGAGTATATGGAGAAACATTCGGTTTCTCGTTTAGTGGGGGCGCCTCCAGGATACGTAGGCTATGAAGAAGGCGGTCAACTTTCGGAAGCAATTCGCCGCCGTCCTTACTCGGTGGTGCTTTTGGATGAAGTTGAAAAGGCACATCCTGACGTATTTAACATTTTATTGCAGGTTTTAGATGACGGTAGAATTACTGATTCTCAAGGAAGATTAGTTGATTTTAGAAACACCGTCATTGTGATGACGAGTAACATCGGTAGCGAATACATTCTTGATGTATCTGAAGATGACTCCAAGTATGACATGATGCAAAAGCGGGTAACAGAAGCTTTGCGATCGCACTTTCGCCCAGAGTTTCTTAACCGCGTCGATGATATAATTATTTTCCACACCCTCAGTCGTGCCGAAATGCGGCATATCGTCCAGATTCAACTCAAACGGGTGCAAAATCTGCTCGCAGACCAAAAAATATCATTGGAGATATCGCAAGCGGCGTGCGATCGCTTAGTAGAAATCGGTTACGATCCAGTTTACGGCGCACGTCCCATCAAACGGGCAATTCAGCGAGAAGTAGAAAATGCGATCGCTACCAAGTTGTTAGAGAACACCTTTATCTCTGGAGACACTATTTTAATTGACAAAGGCGATAACGGACTCACCTTTAACAAAAAAGCGACTATTAAAGTAGCAATACCGCAAACCACCGTCAACTCGCTCAAATCATTGCCTGAGGCTTGAAACTGAATGGCACTTACTAAATCGCTGGATTTAGATCCCCGATTTCTTAAAGAAGTCGGGGATCTGGGTCGGATTCGAGTAACATTTGTTTGGGCGTAGCTGGCTGTACGTAAGCGATAGATAGAAAATTGGGAATTATATCCATGTCGCAGATTGAAGACTACGGAGTGACTGTAGAAGAGTATTTGGATGGACTGGCAGCAGGAATTGATGTTTTGGAACTGAAGCGGTTAGAAGCAAGTGGAATTCCTACAAATCTGGCTTTGGAAGTTATGGCAATTGTACCAAAGGTAATCGATGGTACAGCCACCCCTGAAGAAATTGTTAGGGGACTAATGATTTTGACACCATCGCTTAGACAACAAATTCAATAGTTTTTTACCGAAGTTCCCCTTGAAGAACATTGTATCGTTGGGAAGATAAATGGGTTGATGAAGTTGTGCGATCGCGTGGCGTAGAAATCGGTTACGATCCAGTTTACAGCACACCTCCGATTAAACGGGCAATGAGCGCGAGAAGTAGAAAATGCGATCGCTACCAACTTGTTAGAGAACACCTTTATCTCAGGCGACACCATTTTAATCGACAAAGGCGATAACGGACTCACCTTTAACAAAAAAGTGACAATTAAACTCTCAGTGCCACAAATTACTACATTGTCGCGAGAAGAATAGTAATCGTCGTAGAGACGTTCAGGCGGAACGTCTTTACAATATATATGATTTGTCGGACATGATATAATTTCAGTCGGATTTATCCGACTTTAGCTTTCAGCCTGGGACTTAAGTCCCAGGCTGTTGCTAATGACAAAAATATTTTTTACCTAAAATTGTGACTTTGACTGATTTTTTGGGAAAAATTTAATTACTCACCCACAACTTTAGTAAGTCCATTTTATGCAACTCATTAGCTCATTAAA
>CASBQA010000035.1 GCA_949127635.1 Nostocales cyanobacterium PMM_0069
ATTAGTGAACATTATGTTTTGATTGATGCAGTATAATATAAATTTATCTAATCTCATTGCTTGAATAATTTACTAATCCTCCTATCGCGTTTTATTGAGTTTTTCAGCAAGCCCTAATTAGTTTCCCAATCATGCCAGAGGTGGGTCTGTCCGCAAGCTTTTGCTCCATTACAGAAGCCAGATCCGGTATGCCCTACCGTACTGTTTCGACCAGATATCTTAGTTTTCTGGTACTTGATGCTTAAAGATTTTACCCGTGCAAGCATTCCTGCACAGAACCCCCTATCTTCAGTTTTCAAGGTGCGATGCCTCTCGGCTCTGGGTTTTTAAAGTGGTTGAATACCCTACCCACTAAAATAATGATAGCATTTGTGAGTAGAATTTACTCACAAAATGGAAGAAGTTCGGTTAAACGTTAGACTACCAAAGGATGAGATGCAGATTTTGGAAAAGTACGCCAAGGAAACAAGACGAACAAAAACAGACTTAGTTCGTGAATGGATACGCTCATTAGAAAAGAAGGACTGCACCTAAAGGTGCTACGCATTCATCCCACGGCTAAAAGCCGATGGGCTTTCTGCTCCCAAATCTGTAAAATATTTGGGCTGACTCGGACATGTATAATGCTATTCTAAAGTTGTTAACTGGAAATAAAAGAGAGGCTATCTTGCCATGCAAGTTAATGAGCTTGGGTTCGTAGCGAGCATTTTGTTCGTACTAGTTCCCGCTGTGTTTTTACTGATTCTTTACATCCAAACTGCCAGCCGCGAAGGTGGAAAAGATAATTAATTTCGGTATAAAATAAAGAACCCCTGCACTTGTAGTGTAGGGGTTTTTATTTATGGTTAAGCTTCGGTTCTGGCTAGCAATACCGGACAAGTAGCATTAACACGAACGTAGTCAGATAAAGAAGAACCTATTAGTCTATCTATATCTACAAAACTCTTGGCAATTGAAGGACGGCGATCGGGCGAACCGAGTAATAATAAGTCTATATTCAATTCTTCTGCCAAACGACAAATTTCTTCACCGGTTTTGCCACTACTACTGTAACAACGAACTGGTACACTATATTTTTTCGCTTCTGCAACTGCCGCTGCTAAAACTGGATTTTTTTCGGAACTAACTTCGGTTATTTCCGATTGTTTGCCGCGTAAATCTGTATCAACATTAGCAAGAATTAACTGCCCGCTGGGAATACCTTGCAATAAGAATGTAGCCAATTTTAAACAGTATTTTGCAGCATCAGATTCATCCATTGCCACCATAATGCGCTTAATATTTTTGACATAAATGTCATCTTTTACTAGCAACATCGGGCGAGAAGATAACTGAAAAACGTACTGACTAACTGAGTTCGATAAAATTGATTGTAGTCGCTTAAGCCCGCGTGAACCCATGATGATCAAATCAGCATCGATTTCATCGGCGACTTGACAAACTACATCTTTGGGATCTCCTTGCCGCAAAATTGAAGAAATCTGGCTAGGATCTAAGTTTAAAATTTGAATCGCATTAGCTAATATTCTACCACCTTCTTCCCACTTAGCTGTCATTGCTTCACTGCTCGTTTTCCCAGATACAACGTGCAAAACTGTAACTTTTGCCTTTTGGATGGATGGCAATTGTGTTAAAGTTTTTAACATTTCTTCAGCGTGTCCCAATCCAGAGACAGCTAGCAAAATTTTTTGGATCATGTTACGTTCTGTTGTTAAGTTTGCTATGGTTTTCACCGCTTTGCTCAACAACCTAGCAAGTAAATCGGTACAAATAAAGTTTTGTCATTGGGTTTTTAACTATATGACAAATATAAACAAGTTACATTTATTTACACCAAGTTACTTAAATCATCAACTAGGCTCCTAAGGATTAAGCATACTTTCAATTTTGCACCTTGAAGTTAACTATTGATGATTATTTTTATTAGTTTTAATCTATGTTAATTATTCTTAATTAAAGAACGGTTAAGTATTGCAAAGAAGTACGATAAATAATGAATAATTTTTATCCGTTGAATTAAACCTTGTCTACCTTGAGAACCGTAGTTTTCTGCCAAGACTTAGATACAGCAGATTGCGTTGTTATTAAATAGACGTAGAGACGTAGCATTGCTACGTCTCTACAAAGGTTTCGGGCAACGCATAATAAGCATAGCGGTAGATGTCTATTGGCTATAGGTTCAGCTTAATAATAGAAATTATTATTTAGCTCTAGTAAACTCTTCTACTAACTAGTTCTTATGTACTAAATATGTCCGTTTCCTTGGGGTGTGATAGTTTGGGGTGCGGAATGAGAGAACTATTTATTACCCCTGAAGAAATCCAGGGTAACTAATTTATAATCAGATAATTTTTAAGTATTGCGAAAGTTTCACCACCAAAATTAAGGATTTTTTTGCAAATTGAGTAGTGTATTGTAAATTTCAGCTTTTAATTTTTCATTACTTTGTAGGTCTCTAGTAATCTTGTTAAAATTATCTATACTGAGACCATTTTGTTCAACTATTTTTTGAGAGCGATTACAATAATTTACTGCAATATCTCGCGCCTTATTTGGCAGACTGCTGAGGCTGTTGGAGTTGCTACAAACAATCTGGGGAACTTCCCTACCCCCAATAAGTTTTTTAATTTCTTCAAATGCTTGGCGTCGTTCAGGTTCCATTGCTAAGACTGATTTGGCATAATTTCTAATTTCAGTTGGAGTTTGGGCGTCAACTTGGGAACTTAAGGCAAAAGCGCTAGAAGCAAGACCCACAAAGGCTATAGCGCCCAATAAAAACGATTTTTCAAGCATTCGTAGCTTTCTTGGTCGAAAAAAGAAATAGGAAATAATCTTCATATGCGAGATGACACAGAAATACAGTAGGGACAACTTAATAACTTTGAATTATTTTAGAAGTTAGAAGTTCCAAGAAAAGAGATAATCGATATATTTATTGGTATAACTGACATAGTTCGATAACTTTAGTTTGCAGTGTTGATATCTCGGAAGCTCCTTGTTTGATACTAACTTCTAACTCTAATAGTACGGGTAAAGTAGAAATAAGTTGCGGCAAAGAAAGAGACTTTATTTCTTGCTGTAAAAAGTAAATACGCTTGGGATTGCCTATCTCAGCGGCTTGAGCGATCGCTTGTTGATTCCGTTCTCCACTTGAAATCATAATTTTTACCCACAACCATGTGCGAAATCGACTAACCAGTGTAGCCACTATCCGCAAACCAGGTTCAGAAGCATTTATCAGATCGGCTAAGGTTGTTAAAGCTTTGGCTGTGTCCCCCATAATGATTGCATCCGCCAATTGAAAGCTGTTGTGTGTAGTGTTTCTGACTAGCCGAGCAACTATGTCAACCTCTAAAGGCTGATTGCTGCCTTCAGTATAAAGCCGTAACTTCTCCAACTCATTGTATAGCAGTCGTGTATCGTTACCTACAGACTCTGCTAAAAGTTCTGCACATGCGGCACTTAATTTCACACCAACGATTTCAGCCGCTTGATTCACTGATTGCAGCAGTAATTCCGTCTTCCAAGTTGGTATCAGCGGAAATTCCCGGAATTCTTTAGCATATTGTTTCAGCAATTTTGTCGATTTCAGGCGTTCATCTAGTTTATTGCGACTAGTGAGCAATAAAAATGAATTTTCCGGAATTACTGGCAGCGTTCTCTGTAATTCCGTGAAGACATTATCTGGGCAGTTTTGACTGATAGTAGTATTCATCAGCCATACCAAGCGTCCACCGGCACCAAAAGTTGGTGTCATCACTTGATTTAGCGCTATTATCGCCGCATCCGGCTGCTCTGGGGAAATTGTGGTGTAATTAAAACTGATCCAATTGGGATCGAGGATGCTTGAACGTAAAAGAGCGATCGCCTTTTCGATGGAAAAATCATCCTCACCCCAGTAAATGTAAACTGGCATAGAGCAACCTCAACTAAAAATATCATCCCTTCTGAGCGTGCAAGAAAAGCTAAATATTTTTTAAATCACGATAAAGTTCCCTAAAATCAATAAACGTGAGCACGGGAGGCATCAAAGATTGGACGACAATTATCAAACTTACTTAAATCGGGTAGCAAGAATGACGCTGCCAGAAGCTTACAGATCCCAAATCCAGCATATCCAGGAATCTTTCAAATTTCAGCCGTATATTGAGGGAGCAAGACAAGCTGTACCCTTTCCTGGATATACGATAATTACCCCACCCTCGGAGGAAGAATCGGAAAACTCTGTTTTCTATACCAAATTACAAACTTACCAACACCAACTGTTGCAGCTGCCAAAAAACCCTAATTTGATTGTTCCTGTACCTTCTAGCAGCTTTCATCTAACTTTGGCAGACTTAATTTGGGATAGTGCTTACCGCGATGCTTGTGAAAAAAATCCCGAATTTGAACAAGAATTAGGCTCTTGTGTTGCGGAAATCTTTCAGCAATATCAACAATCCATCACAAAGGGGAATAATCTGATTCGCTGGCAAATGTTAGGACTAATTATAATGCCAAGATCCATAGGCGTTTGTTTAGTACCCCAAGATGAAAACTGTTATGAGCAGATTATTAACTTACGCCGGACAATTTATCAAAATTCCCAGCTAATTGCTTTAGGCATTGAACAGCATTATCACTTTACAGCACACATTACATTAGGCTATTTTGGCGAGATATCGCCCGATTTAGACCGCATAAGTTTAAGTACAATGCTTTCTGAGTTAAATCAACAATGGTTGGGAAATTCACCAGAATTTTTGGTAAGTCGTGCCGAATTACGAAAGTTTGACGACATGACGCGCTATTATCGTCAACCAGACTCGCCAGTTTTAGTTATTAGTCCGGGATAGTATTTAGGGGGTAATACAGCAGCCTATCGCTAATATCGAATACACGTAACAGACGTAGCAGTGCTACGTCTCTACAAAGTTTTGGGTTTTATATATGTACTTCCTAAGAGGATGTTTGAAAAGCGAATATAATTCGCGGCTACACAGACAAAACCCACCTCCGTGGGTTAGAAAACCCTTGATTTGGCATTAGTCCACGGAGGTGGACTTTGCTTGTGTAGTAGCGAATTATATTCGCCTA